>JAGLMX010000001.1 GCA_023139785.1 Candidatus Aenigmatarchaeota archaeon
GCAAGATGCTTTGCAATAGGAACGCCGAATCCGACTTTTTTTCGGTTTACTATTTCCTGGGGGAGTTTTTGTCCTATTGCTTTTTTCAAAATGTATTTTGAAATGCCGTTTTTCATGTGCAGTGAGTGCGGCGGTATGCTGAATGCATGTTCTGCGAGCTTATAATCGAGGAATGGCTCCCGTGCCTCAATTGAGGCGGCCATTGTGAATTTGTCAACGCGCATCAAAAGAAGTTCTGACAGGCGATTTTTGAGTTCGATTATCCGAACTTTCTGGAGAAATGCGTCTTTTCCAGTGCCTCCGACTTCGTTGCTTATGTTTCTGAAAAGGTTATAAGAGTCTAATGTGGGGCTCTTAAGTTCTTCACTGAGGATTTCTTTTTTCTCAAGCTCTGTGAAGCCAATTATACCTCTTCGTGAAAATTCGCTTGGTTTTTTCATGCTTTCAAGATGGTCTTTCGCGTGTTCGAAAAACGACTTCTTTTTTACAACCGTGATTGTGCTAAGGGCGGCTTTTGCGGCGAGCCTTGCAGGAGGCACGGCGCGCAGGAATGAGGAATAGGGCGATGTTTTTGCTTCAAGTCCGTATATTGGGTATCCACAGAAAAGCTCGTCAGCACCTTCGCCCATCTGAAGGACAATGACTTTTTCTTTTCTTGCATATTTTGAAAGATAATATACCGGCACATTTACTGGGTCTGCTATTGGTTCGTCTTCGTGATACACGATTTCGGGCAGTGCGCGAAGAACTTCCTTGTGGCCGATAGTGTATTCGTGGTGGTTTGTGCTGAATTTTTCAGCAACAATCTTTGCGTACTTTAGTTCATTAAATTTCTCATCGGTGCCTGTTGCAATTGAAAATGTGTTTATGGGTGTTTCAGAACGTTCTGACATCATTGCGACAAGTGCGCTTGAGTCAAGGCCACCGGATAGGAAAACCCCCTGCGGTACGTCTGCAATCATGCGCTGGCGCATTGAGTCTTCAAGAAGGAAGCGTGTTTTTTTTATTGCCTCTTCTTCAGTTATGTTTGGATTGATTTTGCAGTTTTGTATGTCCCAGTATTTTTGTTTTGTTATTGTTATTTTTTCATTATTTTTTGTTACCGTCAATGTATGTCCGGGTTCAAGCTTGTAGATGTTTTTGAATAGTGTAGAGGGTGCGGGGGTGTTTAGGTAGGTCATATAGTGGTAGAATGCTTCTGTGTTTACTTCCCGTTTTATGAATTTTGCCTGAAGTATGGCTTTTATTTCTGAAGCGAATATGAATTTTTCATTGTCAACATAGTAGTACAGGGGTTTTACGCCGAGGCGGTCGCGCGCGAGAAAGAGTTTCTTTTTATTTGAGTCCCAAATAGCGAAAGCGAACATGCCGTTGAATTTGTTTACGCAAGCTTCACCCCATTCTTCGTAGCCGTGGACTATTACTTCTGTGTCGGATTCGGTCATGAATTTATGCTTTGACTTGAGTTTTGGGCGCAGATCATGGAAATTGTATATTTCTCCATTGAATACGACTTGAATGGTTTCGTCTTCGTTTGGCATTGGCTGGTTTGAGCGGGTGTCGAGGTCTATTATTGCAAGGCGCCTGTGGGCAAGAGAAATGTTTTTGTCTACGTAGAACGCTTCTGCGTCAGGGCCGCGGTGTTTTAGTGTTGATGCCATTTTTTTTAGGAGGGTTTTGTCTTCAAAGCCTAGGAAGCCTGTGATTGCACACATGATTTATTATGGGGGTGATGGTTTTTTTAAGTGTTGATACTTTCAGTGACCGTTTTTTTTATTGCTTCATTACTGGTTCTTTTAGGTTTCCAGCCAAGAGCAGTAAGTTTCGTTATGTCCAGCATCATGACAGGCACATCCCCTTTCCAGCCTTCGATGCCTCCAGTAAACACATGGTGTGGTGCAAGGTTTGCTTCGTCAGCAACTATTTCTGCAATTTTTTTAACATTTGTCTGAGTTTTTGAGCCGACATTAAAAATGTTTATCTTTTTACTGCTTTTTTCAAAACCAACAATTATTGCGTGAATGCAATCTTCTATGTACAGGTATGATTTGTTTTGTTCTCCATTTCCAAGAATCTCTAGTTTTTTTGGGTTTGTTTTTAGCTTTCTGATGAAATCAGGTATTATCCCGTGGTTGCTTCGCGGACCAATGACGTTGGCAAATCTAAAAATCCACGCTTGCATATTGAATGTGTGGCAATATGCACAGATAATGGATTCACACGCAAGCTTTGAAGCACCATAGATTGAAACAGGCTCTAACGGAGCATATTCTTCAGGCGTCGGAATTTTTTTTGCATTTCCGTACACCGTTGATGATGATGCGAAAACTATTTTTTTTACACTGTTTTTTCTCATTGCTTCAAGGACGCGGTGTGTGGCAATTATATTTTGTTCGATATGTATGTTTGTGTTTGTTGCACCAATTTTTACATCGGGATTTGCCGCAAAATGAAAAACCGTTTCTGCACCTCTAAAATGTGGTGTGATGTCATCGGAAACAATATCTTTTTTTATGGCGGGTACTTTTTTCAGAACACCTGCAGAGAAATTATCTATACCTAAGACAGCGTATTTTTCTTCAAGTGCCTCTGCAAGATGAGAGCCTATGAAACCCGCTGAGCCAGTGACGAGTGCTTTGGGTTTGTTGGTTTGCATGCTTAAAGTAATAAATTTAATTAATAAATATCCACTGTGTTTCTATGAGAAAATCAGTAATTTCCATAATTGTGCCAACATACAATAGTGAAGGTTTTCTTGAAAAGAACATAAAAATAATAATTTCTACTGCAAAAAAACTCAAAACACCTTTTGAAATAATTATTGCCGAAGATGGATGCAGTGACAGAACGCCGAAAATTGCGGAAAAGTTATCGAAAAAATATTCCTGTGTGTTTCACCAGCACTACAAAGAGAAACTCGGTAGAGGGAGGGCTCTGAAAAAAGCTTTTATGAGGGCAAAAGGGAATATTATTGTCTATATGGATGACGACCTAGCCACGGACTTAGTACATCTGCCAGAATTGATGCACCCTGTTTTGGATGATGGTTTTGATGTCGTTACAGGATCGCGGCTTATGGTAGGCAGCAAAGTTATTGGACGTCCAGCCAAGCGAGAGATTGCAAGCCGAGCATTCAATTTTTTTGTGCGGCTTTTGCTTCACTCTAGATTGTATGATCATCAATGTGGGTTCAAGGCGTTCAAAAAAAACACAGTTAAACCCATTTTACCCGCGGTGAAAGACAGTCATTGGTTTTTTGATACAGAAATACTTGTTCGTGCTCAAAGGCGTAATCTTCGTGTAAAAGAGATTCCTGTGATATGGCAAGACGATCTTCGGGAGAGCACGGTGCATTTTTTGAAGGATGCAAAAAACATGGGTATGAAGATTTTTAGGTTGTGGTTTGAGTTTTCTTTTTCGCATAAATGAAAAGACTTACCCCTAACGGGAGTTTTATTCCGGATAGAATTGCATTGTTTTCCAAACGAAGTGTATTGAATAGCAAGCTGTTTATGCGGTTCGGTAAATGGCGCATATCATCTCCTGTTTTTTCAGATATCTTGAAAAAAGCCATAATACATTTTGGAACAAACGCAAAAGCATTCCAAAAAGAGAGGCGCAATATTTCAAAGTTGTTCTTTTCAAGGATTTTTTTCACGATAGGATATGTATATCTTCTATAGTGCTTGTTTTTCACATCATGTTCGCTCCATAAAAATTGGAATGCCGGTACAAACAGTATCAGTATGCCATTTGGCTTTAGAATGCGATTCCATTCTGAAAGAGCCAGTTCATCATTTGCGCAGTGCTCTAAAATGTCTGATGCGATAAGTATGTCAAAGCTATTTTCTTTATATTTTGTTTTCATTCCATTACAAACACAGGCGGTTTTCAATCCTCGTTCATTACATGTTTTTATTGCACTTTTGCTGATATCGATCCCAGAAACATTTATATACCCTGCTGAATAAAGTTTTTTCATTAGACTACCGCCAGCACAGCCAATATCAAGAATTTTTGCTTTTTTTGAGACTTTTCTGATTAGCTTCATTATTATGTCTCGCCTTCCAAGAAACCACCAATTACTTTCTTCAATTGCGTGATATCTTTTTTCGTATTTTTTTTCCATGAAGTACACAGCGTAATATTATGTTTTTCATATATTTTGAAGACGCAAACGCTTTCATGCCATATACGGCAATAAAAAGAACAAAGTAATTTATTGGAATAAAATATCTTGGTTCAATATGATGGAAAACATTTGACAACATAATAAGGATTAAGACAATGAATAAGTAATGTTCTTTCTCTTTGTTCCTTAATATGAAATATGTTCCTACAATGGCGAACAGATAGACTAAAACTTGTTCTGTCCACATTAGCAACAATACAATTCCGTTTTTGTCAACAATAAGACTTTGCAGTAACGTAGGTATTTGCGAGAAATTTGTATTGTATATGAGTTTCTCCTTGAAATCTCCTGATAATCCGGCGCCTAAATTCATGAATATAAATTGTGGTACTCGTTTTATCATGATACCAGCATACCATATTGGCTCGTTTTTTATAACTTCAATAGCTTTGTTTATCCTTAGTTTGTCGCGAGAAAATGGGTCTGGGTATAGAAACGATGTAGCATTTTCGCTTTTTATAAGATTTTCATCGCCCCAGGGTGCTCCAAATCGCTTTTCTGTATCGAATTCGCCAATACCCTCCCACATAGAAATTCCTATTTTTGGTGCGGAAATTACAAGATGATTGTGGTGGTAATCGTTTCTTATCATCCAAGGAAAAACAATGAGGAGCAAAGCGACAATAAAGACGAGAGCAATTTTAACGGGCTTTTTAGGTCGTGCAACAAAGAGATATATCAGAAATGCGGGCGCAAACATTATGCCGAAATCCCTTGTCAGGCTTGCAATCCCTAAAACAATACCGGACCAAAAATATCTTTTTTCAAGAAAAAGCATTGCCGATGCAAGTAAAAGAGGTCCAAACAGGACTTCTGAGAGGATTGTTGTGGACAGGCGAATGTTTGGCAAATAAAATATTGTAATTAGGGCAAGAAGTAGCGAATATTTTTCGCCAAGACGTTTTTTTGAAAAGAAATAAAGTGCAGGAGGCACCAATGAAAGCAGAAGTATCTGCATTATTTTAAAGACAATTAGGCTCTTCCCAAAAAGCAAAAAAGAGGCATACACAAAAAGAGAATATATGGGCGGTTGCCATACTGCTGGCTGATAAAAATATTCATTTCCATCGAAAACCTGTTCAACAAATCCGTGTCCTTCAAGCAGATTCTCTGCAACAGAAATGAAATCACTGCTTATGCCTTCAAAATAAGGCATGCCTGAGAAATACGAAAAGAAGAGCAAGTTTATTGCAAGTGTTGCGAAGTATATTTTTACAACTTTTTTATTTAAGGAGTGTGTTTTTACATCAAGTTCCTTTTTAGATGAACGATTTTTGCGTTTTTGTTTAATGATATATCACCTTTTCTGTAATGTCAATATAATTATAGGGGTATTGTAGATCTTCAAAAATATAGCTTCGGTCATTTAATAAACTATAATTTGCATTAAAATATTCGTTAAAAATAATCCGAAAAGAATTAACAGGAGATAGTTCATTATAGAATATCTTTTTGTCATTTTGTGGTATGTAGATTGCGTTGAAGATTCTCATATGAACTTGAAGGGATTCGTCACTTAATGTTGTCCAGTCTATGCCTGCACCACCATGTTCTCCAAATTCCGGTGTAAATGGTCCCTCATCGGATTGCAATATTATTATTACGGGGCGCTCGGATTTTGATATTAGAGCATCAGTAAGAAAACGCAGTTTTTTTTCGAGAAAAATTACTTGCTCAATATACAGTTCTTTTTCGTTTTGTCCTGTGTTTTCAAGTAAATCTCCTTCTCTTGTAAACGAATATGGGTCGTGCGTGACAAGAAAATGGGCAAAAACAAACTTGGGTTCCTCTATTTCTGGCATTTCCTCTAGTTGGTCAAATTTATACAGTTCGCGGGTCCATTGTTCTTTTTTGAATAAAATTTTGTTAATGAATGGATATATTGCAGTGGTTTTCAATAATTCTTTATGGAATTCATTCATTTCGAGAGCATAATAGTTGATATTTATATCGGCATATTCGTTTTTTCTCGTAGGCTCCCACCAAGTGCCAAAATGTATGAATGTGTAATTTTTTTCTTTTAAGAGCCCCCATACTTTATGGTCTTTCATCATGTTGTTTGCAATATTGGTGTCTTTGGAGTTTTCTCCTAACATTTCTGATAGATATAAGAGGTGTTTCATATTAAGGGATGATGCCAGAGAAAGATGGGTTTTTGGATAATTTGCCAAACTTTCATTTGCTATATAGAACCCTTTGTCTGTGAGGTACTCTATAAATTTGCTGTTGTCATAACCATAATATTCTTTCAGGGTGCTTGAAGGCGCGTATCGGTCAAGAATGATGTAGTATATGTCTGGAGCCACTTCTGGGACTTCAAGAGACTCATTGAAGAGAACTTTGTTTTCATTGGATTTTTCACCAAAAGCCATAAAATGGTTGATTTCGTATGCAGCAATATTAAATAAAGAAATAGATACCAGTGCAAGAGCAATATAGTTTAATGCGGGAGTGATGTTTTTTGCGCGCTTAACAGTCAATTTTAAAAGAGGGCATGATACAAGGACGAAAAACAGGGCGTATGCAATCATGCCGTCTTGGTTTCTTGCAATGGTGAACCCGTTAAGCTCAAATCTGGAAATAAGACTGTAGAAATGAACATATGAAAAAAATATCAGGATACAAAATGAAAGAAGTATTGCTTTTTTTTCACTGTTTTTAAAAACAAAGCCAAAAAGATGCCCTGCTGTCCGATACAGCAAAAGTATGATGACAACGGGTAGGATGAGGGCATCAATGGATATTTGCTCGATGTTGTTGGCTGCCAGAAAGAAAAGCGGAAATAAGGCAAACAATACGGTGTGCATGGTTTTTGTTTTAATCATACAGAGTTCCCTACTTTTTTTGCATTAGATAAAGAGTCCGGCAAGAATTTTTATTTTTTACAGATTCTTTTATGCGAAAATTTGATTTAAATTTTTTCTCAAAAGAGCCTTGCGTGTAATCATGGAAAATGTCTTCTCTATTTAAGAGAAGCCTTTTTACCTGAGAATCTTCTTTTGGTATGAACTCAATGATAAGTGTGTTGCACGCTTTGCTGAAGAAATCCGCGATTTTTTCCAGAGGGGTGTTATTGGATATCGCAAGATGATGGAGTAATGCAAGGGCGATTGCACTGTCTGCGGGCCCTCTTTGCAGTAAAGACAACCTCTCTTTGTTTTCCCAACCAATACCTGGACTGGGATTTGTTATATCAAGAACTGCCGGAATGATCTTCTTTTCATTGGACTCTACGCATGCAAGGTAGTTTTTTTCTACCGCAGCATAATCTATATCAAAAGAGATGACTTGGTTGCAAAATCCTGAAGCTATTCGGCTGAATTCTCCGGTGTTTGCACCAAGATCCCAGATTGTTTTTGATGAAGGGCTTTTTTTTAGGAATGATTTTAGAACTTCTTTTTTATGAGCAAATGCGGTTTCAGAGTAGTTCGTGGCATCATAATACTCGGCCCATTCGGTTCCTTTTGGACGCCATTTTAGTTTCTCTATTGTTGAGATAAGGTGCTCCAAAAGACCAAGGAACGAACGCCTGCTTATTCTGTTAGACTTTAGACTTTTGCCTTTATCTGCGAAGTGGTTTTGGCTTTTTGAGTGCAGATGTATGTGTGACAGCAGCGAGAGCATACATCGAGTCCGTAGTGGCAGGAGAGTGCTTGCAAGATTCAGTGGAATTCCGTCAAGGTATATTTTTAACAATTGATTTAGCCTGACATCTTTGTGGCTCATTAGTGCAATGGGGGCAAGAAAATGCTGGCAGAATTGCCTGTAGGCTATCCACGGTTGTCCTTCGCAATACTTTTCAAATGAGAGTGTGTCAATGAGGAGTGGCTTTCCGTTCACGAATTGTATATTATACGCGCTGGCATCTTTAAGAGACATTTCATATTTAAGTGCTGTTTTTTGTATGTTGAGCGTTGCCAGTGCAGCATCCTTTAGCTGGCTGAAGCACCACTCATAAGGATAAGATATGAATGGCACAGGTTCTGGCTTTAGTATTTTGTATGCTAAGTGATCTTTTTTTATTTTTGAAGACATTTCTTCACATTTGACCAACAAGTTAGTGTCAACAAGGGCTGCGTAAAGCCCGGAATTCATCAACATATCGTAGTTTTCTTTATATTCTTTGTTTACTTGCCGGTAGAGGGTTCTGTCTTCATAGAAAATAAATCCGCTTGAATCACGAAAAGAACTCGGATGGCTTTGTCTATTTGTTTTTTTCATATCGCTTCCTCATAGAGAACCTGTTTTTTAAAGAAACTTTGAGCTTACTCCAGTATGTTTTGGCTACAAGGAACGCCCCGAACAAAGACGCAAGAAGCAATTGGAATATGTAGCTGCCAATACCCGGATCCAAATACGCATGAGCTGTTTTTGGAAAAACAATACAACAGCCGACAAGAAATGCCACGAAGGTATTGAGACGCAATGAATATTTCATGGAATCATGTTTATTGTGCAGTTTATATTTATAAGACAATCTATTCTTTTGAATATTTGCTAAATATTTTCCCGCTTCTATTGTTCCAATGGACTACTTCCTTGTCATTTGGTCCAAAAATCTTAAGCAAAATTTCGGTTATCTGATTTGTTTTTGAAATTATTTTTGTACGAAACCTATTTTGGAAGCGGAATTTCTTTGTGGTGTCAAGCAGAACCATTCCTGTTTCATTCAACTTCGTCCAATCCAGTATTTCAATGACAAGAGTTTCTTTGCCCTTAAAGCGCACATTCGTAAGATTGACGTGGATTTCATCAAAGCCTGTCATGTATTCAAGCATCACACTGAGTGTTTTTGTATGATCTGTGGTGTTCATATATATTTTGTTGCCTTTTATCCAGACGGCGTCTTTTGTGTTTGGTTCTGTACTTACATTGTAGAACATAATATGCATCGCTTCTGTTTCGTTCGTAAGATATAGTTTGAACTCATATGTGTCATTAGCCTCAATAATGTATGTGTAAGTTGCAGGGGCGCCTTGCGTGTTTTGGTTGAGGCTTGCCATAGAACTGTCTTGGATTATTCCGGGGAGTATGTACAAAGTTTTTTCAATTATCGAAACAACTTCTGCTTTTGGGATTTCTCTTATTATTTCGTTATTTCGGAATGTGACTGTTCTGCTCAAGTAATCCTTTACTGTAAGGACGCCTGATTTGAGATATGCAATGTTGCGTTCCAGAAGGATGGTTCTGGAAAGGTATTTCAACCCCCATTCAGCAGGATGATTCCATTTTTCTTCTTTTTGCGTAGGCCCTGTTGGTCCGTTATTGCCGAAAAAGTCGGTGTCGTTTGTAGACACATGTCCCCATCGTCCTTCGTATAGAAGCCACTTTTGTGTGGTTGGATTTGCGTCATCTCGGAGTATTATTGTGTGATTAAAATCCTCATGCGATATTGTACGTCCTAAGGTTGAAGTGAAATCACTTAGAATGTCCACCCAACCAAGCAACAAAATGTTATTTGCTTCAAAATACGATGCATGGCTGCCAAGGGCAACGTAAACGATAGGATGTGTGTCTTCCTTCAGTACTTCATCCCACGACTTTATTTCGCCCCCGTTTCTGTAAAATGAGTCACTGTGCTGGCTATAAGCAGCGTATAGGGGATTTTGCGTTGAAGTCTCCAGTATTATTTCCACCATTTCCCAGTCGCCCTCATGCTGATTCCAGAAGAAATTATACAAATAGTGATGCCAGTATTGTAGTACAATATATGATTCGTCGTTATATGTGCTTGTGGTCGCCCGCATATACACTGTATTTCCGTATTCTGGCTGAAGTTGGTCGTAAACTCTTTTGTAAATATTATCTTGGTCGCTGCCGTAAAGTTCCTCTTCTTCAAACTCGAGAAAATAGTTTGGTCCATATACAGATATTTGCTCTTCACTAAACGGGCCGTTAGTTTCTATAGAAGATGAAAAAGTGTAAATGTCAGAGTAATTGAGAAATATTGAAACCGGCTGAGGATAAAATTCCGTGTAGTGCGCATCAGGGGTGTATTGGAATGTGGGCGCGTATGTGGATAGTAGCGTATATTCTTCAAAATCGCCAATGCCGTCAGAATCTGTGTCTGGAGAGTTCGGATTAAGCCCAAGAGAAAGCTCTTTTTCATCTCCAATGCCATCGCCGTCTGTGTCTGTGGGTGACGTGAATCTTTCGTATTCTGTTTTTATTTCTTCGGTAGACAAGGCGCGGTTGTAGATTTTTACTTCGTCGATTAACCCGTTATAGTAGAAGTTATTTGATTGAGAAGCTTTACCAATAAACCAGTTATACAAGTTGCTGTTATGTGTTAGTGTGTCTGAAGGCGTGAATGTTCTGTCTAAGTTGGGGTCATTTATTGCAACTAAGTCTCCATCCACATACAACCTTAATCTTTTATCAGAATCGTCATATGTAGAAATCACAAGGTGCCATTGTCCATCATTGATTGGTGATAGAGACTTCGCACTTAGATAACGCTCATTTGTTCCACCTCCAACACTTGTACCCACAATACCTGTATCCTCAAGGACAATACCAATTCCCCATTCACCTCCAGCCCCGCTATGATCGTTGATTGTTTGCATTCGACCACTTGATGATGTTTCTGAAAAAGACACCCACTCAGTTAAAGTCATTGAGTTGTGATATAACGAATCATCATTTCCTAAAAAAATATACTCATCAATACCATTAAAACTCAAAGCAAGTCCCTTGATACCATCAACACGAACTGCTCCATATATTATGCCATCATTGCTGTTTCCAGAAGAATCATACAAGATGCTCCCATAATTTTCATCAAAAGTATAGTGCGCAACAAGCCCGTCTTCTGCATATACGGTATTTGCGCAAAGAACAAGGAATGCTCCGAAAAAGAGAAAGAATTTATTCATAGCGTGTTTTTTTACTTAAGAAATATATAAAACATTGTATGTGTGGTCATGCATGTCACAGGTTTTTATGTTTTGCGGGATTGACACTTTACTTGCGACGTCTTTGAAGTTCTCCATACTTTTTCAATACGCGTTTAGCATTTTTCTTCCAAGTATATTCTTTTACGACTTTTTTTCTTGCATTTTTCCCAAGCTTTTTCAGCAGCTTTTTGTCTTTTGCCAAAACTTGGATGGCATTCTTTAGCGAATTCGGTTTTCCTGCTTCTACAAGAAGCGCATCCTTGTTATTTTCAAGAATCTCTTTCATTTGTCCTATGTTTGATGAAACAATGGATTTGCCCATAGCCATGTATTCGAAAAGCTTTGTAGGGGAACCGAAGAACGCTGTCCCGTCAGGGTTTGGAACTGTGGGGTTAACCAGAATGTCACAGACTGCGAGATGCGCAGGGACTTGTTCATGTGGCACAGAACCGACGAATATTATTCTATCGTTTTTGCCAGCAATTTCTTCAGTTTCTTTCCTGTGGCGTCCATCTCCCATGAAAATGAAGAAAAAATCTCCTTTCTTAAAGACAAGTTCCTTTGCCGCATGTGCAAAAACCTCTGCACCGTGCCAGCGACCAAAGGTACCGATGAAACCAATCACAACCGCGTTTTTTGGAATCTTGTATTTTTTTCGAAGTTTATGGTCGTTTATGTTTTGATTAAATGTTGCAGAATCAACTCCATTGGGGTTGAGTAGTATTTTTTCATTTGATATGCCGTTGTTTTTCAGAATTTTCTCAAGTGGTCTTGAGACCACAGTTATGATATCCGCACGTTCCAATGCATTTTTTTCATAATATCCTGAAAGTTTTGACAAAAAACCAGCAAATATACTTGTCCAATGAGTGGTGGTCCATTGTCGAATAACCCATGGTAGGGGGCCATTATATTCAAGAACAAATGGTATCTGTAGTTCTTTTGCAATCCTTGAGCCAACATCTGTAAACGCAACGTGTCTTTGGTAAATCAGATCTGGTTTTTCTTTCTTTATCATCTCTTTCAGGAGCGAGTATTTCAGAAAGTTGGCGTTTATAAAAAAATCAATCTTCGTGTTCCATCCAAGATAGCAAACATTTTTGTAGGAGTCTATGAAGTTGAATTTCTTTGGAGAGATTATTTTTACATCACAGTTCTTTTGTTTCAATCCAGAAATAAAACCATGCATGTGGCTTACTGCCCCGCCCGTCCCGCCATCAACAAATTCAAACCAGAGATAACATACTTTTATCTTTTTCATTTGAATACTTCCGCAATCAAATACCATCCAAATCGGGATTCAAGCGGTTTTATGGTGAATGCAGGCAACATCCTTCTTATATGAGTCATTCTTTTTTCATTCATTATGTGATGTGTGTATATCCTGCTTATATTGAAACCGATTTCTTTTAGCATGTTTTGGAAAACTTTTTTAGAATAAACCTTTACAAGCGGTTTTGTATCTTTGCTTTTTTCTTCAATAACTTCAGAAAGGATCTCATTAGTACATTTTCCTGCAAACTTTCCTTTTAATATTCCATGATATGCAACAACTTTGCCGTAAAATGCAAAAGAGTTTTTATGATATACCATTATGAGCGCCTTTCCGCCAGGTTTCAGAACACGGTGTATTTCACTTAGCGCTTTTTCTGTGTTTGGGGTGTGGTGTATGACGCCATGAGAATAAACATGGTCGAATGAATTATCTGCAAATGAAAGCGACTCTGCATCACATTTCGTTATTCTTGCAGAGAAACCGTATGTTTTGAAGAGTTCTTTTGCAAGAGATACATGATTTGGAGTGAGGTCAATTCCGGTGCAGATTGCGCCGTTTTTTGCGAACTCAAGCAAGTCGGCACCCATGCCGCAGCCGACTTCAAGGAGTTTTTTGTTTTTTACATCTTCTTTGGATATGATTTTTCTAAGCCACGGGGCGTATACTTTATATCTATATTTTATTACTTCCTCAAAAAATTCTCTGGTTCCTTTTTTGTTTTTTAATGTGGAGCTACCGCAGGGGGTTTTGTTCCACTGTATCACCGAACGGGATTTAAAATTTTTGGCATTCATGAGATCGCGTTCGTTGCATGAACTTTTATGGCTTGCATCGTATGGAATCATCGTTTTTTATCGCTTCTGCAATAAGGTACCATCCGAATTTTCTACCAATTCCTTTGAATAGGTTTTCTGGAATGACTTTTCTCAACAGGGCGCTTCTTTTTTCATCAAGAATGTGGTTTGCATACATTTTTTTAACTTCAAATCCGGCAGATTCCAATAGATGATTGAACTCGTGCATTGAATAAACTTTTACATGAGGTTTTGTTTCCTTTGAGTTTGCTTCAATTACTTCTGAAAGAATACCATCAATACCCTTTTTAAGCAATTGCCCTCGCAATATGCCGTAATATCCCAAGATCTTGTAATAATCCAGAGACCTCTTATGGTATACCATAAGATGTGCTTTTCCTCTTTTCCTCAAAACACGGTATATCTCTTTCAAAGAAAGTTCAATAGAGGGTATGTGGTGCAGAACCCCGTGAGAGTAAACGATGTCAAAGAAATCATTTTTGAATTTAAGTTTGGTGGCATCCATTTGATAAATATTGGGGCTGATGTTGTTTAGTTTGAACCGTTTTTTAGCCAAAGACACATGCTTTGGAGTCAAATCAATCCCGTAGCATTGAGCACCTTGTTTTGAAAATTCCATCAAATCCGTACCAAGGCCGCAGCCAATTTCCAAAACTTTTTTGCCTTTTGCGTCAATAGACCGTATGTATTCGAGAAGCCATGGAGCATACAGAAGATATCTCTGCTTTTGGACAGCATCAAAATACTCCTTTGTGCCTTCTTTGCAGTATATTTCGGAGGATCCACAAGGCGTTTTTGTCCATTGCAAAATGGTTCTTTCTTTAGCGGCAGTCATAACCTGTATAGTGGATTAAAATATTTTATAAATTGCATTGAAACTTAAATCCTGTTTACACTTGTTAGCAGGCATCCATACAGAAGTCATAGTTTATTAAGTCATAAATGTATTTTTACATGATCTTATGAAAAAAGTCAAGGTTCTAATTGCAGTGGCAGCTCACTACTCCCGTAGCCGTGCATTCGAGTCTTTTTTGAAAGAAGAATGCTATGATGTACGGGTTGTGACGAGGGATATGTCTAATAAATACAACTTTATGAATTTTTTTCGTGAAATAATTTCATGGAAGCCGCAGATAGTTCATGCAATAAATGATCCAGAAGTAATGCTAATACCCATTATCTTGGCGTCAAAACTTGTCGGTGCAAATGTATTGTATGACGTGCGTGGAATATGCTCTCTTCTTAGAAAAGAAACGCGCAGAAATGACATGTATTATTATGTCGAGCGCTTTGCAGAGCGTTTCAATGATATTTTTTCTGATCGAAAAATTACTCCTGTGTATCGCATACACAAAAAAAGAAATTATGCCTTAATACCTCAGACCATATCTTTCAGGAAACGAGTATGTCATGCGCGCCATGGGAAAAAACAAATAATCTTGACTGCATGTACGCTATCAAAAATGAGGGAGCTTGAAGTTTTGATTGATTCAATGCGCTTTATTCAAAATCCAGATGTTGAACTTTGGATTTTTGGGGATGGTGTTGAGAAAGAAAAGATTGAAGCAGAGGCAAAAAAAGATTCAAGAATTTTCGTTTTTGGGCGTATTCCCTACGATTTGTTTATTAAAAAGATACCTCGTGCAGATGTCTGTATAATTCCTTTTAGTAAAATGATTTCTTCTGAATATACATCACCGTATTCTGTGTTGAAGCTTGGCGAATTCACATTTTTTCAAAAGCCTATTGTCTGCGCAGATGTCGGAGATATGCGTCTTGCAGAGAAGAACGGAGTTGTTTTCTACAAACCAGGTGATTCGAAGGATCTTGCCGTTAAAATATCATCGCAACTCAAAAATCCTAAAAAGACCACCTTTTTCAGAGAACTTGACAGAAAAGACGTCAAGAAAAAATACCTCGCAGTTGTGCGTAGTTTGTTTTAATTGATTTATTCGAAGTTCAATACAGACTTTATTTTCTCACACACGTACTTTATTTTTTCTTTTTCTAGTTCAGGATAAATTGGCAGGGAAAGAATTTCGTCAGCCGCTTTTTCAGTTTCAGGAAAATCCCCCTTTTTTAGGTTCATATACTTGTAAGCAGGCTGTAAATGCAAAGGTAGGGGGTAGTGGATGCCGCAACTGATGTCACTTTCTTTCAGCAATTTCTGCAGTAGGTCTCTTTTTCTTGTTCGAATGACATAGAGATGATATACATGTTTTTTCCCGTCTTTTTCTAAAGGAGTGGCGAGTGTTTCGTCAAGAAGTTTGTTATAAAATCTTACGTTTTCTCTTCGTTTTTCAATCCAATCGTTTAGATGCTTTAATTTTTCAAGTAATATGGCGGCCTGAAGAGCATCCATTCTGCTGTTAAAACCTTCTTCAGCATGAATATGTTTTTCATCGCGACCGTGGTTTCTAAGTTTTCGTATCTCTTCTGCAAGTTCATCAGAATTTGTTGCAACACAACCTGCATCTCCGTAGGCCCCTAAATTTTTTCCAGGATAAAAGCTATAACATGCGGCATCTGACAAGACGCCCGGTGAAACGTCATTATCCTTTGCGCCATGTGCCTGACACGCGTCTTCGAGAACTCTTAGATTGTGCTTTTTGGCAATTTCTGAAATTTTTTTCATGTCTGCCATTTGGCCATAAAGATGCACTGGAAGTATTGCTTTGGTTTTTGGCGTTATGGCGGTCTCTATTTTAGTAACGTCAATGTTGAATGTTTTAGAATCGATGTCTACGAATACAGGGATTGCACCATTGCGCGTTATTGCTTCAGTGGTTGCAATGAACGTATTTGGCACCGTGATCACTTCATCGCCTGCACCAATACCCATTGCATTCAGGACCAATGTAAGTGCATCTGTTCCAGAGTTGACGCCGATTACATGTTTTGTCCCACAGAATTTTGCAAATGCCTGCTCAAAAGAATTTACTGTGGCGCCAAGTATAAAACTAGTGTTATCAAGAACGCTCTGGATTGCAGCATCTATTTCCGGCTTTATGTTTTGATACTGTGCATTCAAATCAACAAAAGGTATTTTCATTTCAATCATCATATGGCTTGTCTGTTAGGTTAAGCGGACATTCTATATCACTTCTTTTTTTTATTGCTTTAGCAGGATTTCCAACTACGACTTCATTAGGAGGAACGTCTTTTGTTACAACAGAACCTGCACCAATTATGGCTCTTTTACCAATAGTTATTCCTGCCAAAAGAGTGCTATTCGCACCAATAATCGCTTCTTCTTCGATGATGCAGAATGTTTTTTTCATGCACTCCTTTGCCTCATTGCACGTTGGGTGAAGTGTATTTGTTATCGAAACACATGGACCTATCCATGCACCTTTTTTGATAACGGTGTATTCTGGTATGAATGCAGAAGTATGGATTCTTACATTATCATCTAATTTACAAAACTTGAGTATTGCACTTAGAGTACCGATAGACACATTATTTCCTATGTTGTTTTTTTCCTGGATAAATGCATGATGCCCTGTCTGAAAGTTATCTCCTATGACATTTCCCGCATATATCACGGTGTGTGAGCGAATGTTCGCATTAACCCCAATAATTGTTTTGAGTTCTTCGTTTTCCACACTTTGACCAATTAAACAAAAAGAACCTATTTTTGAGTTCTCGCCCAACTCAACACCATTTAGAATAAGCGGTTTTTCAGACACAAATATCCCCCATTTTATCTAATTTTATCGTTCTCTTTTCTTTAGCAGACAGAAGACCTGCTGTAAGGATTTTTATTGTGCGAAGACCAATTTCACCAGATGCTTTAGGGGTTGTTTTATCTTGTATGCTACAGATAAAATCCGTTAGTTCTTCTTTCAATGGTTCTTTCTTTTCTATGCTAAGTTCTACAGGTGCGCTTTTTACGATGTTGTAATATTCTTTATTTTTTTCGAGGCACTCATTAATTATGATCAGTTTGTTGTTCATTGTGTCAACTTCGGCGCTTCTTTTTTCGCCGGTAATGATAATGTCTCGCATTTTCTTGGGCGTTAACCATCCGACTTGACAGTATCCGAGTATGTCTTTATTAAATCGTGCAACAATAACTGCTAGATCTTCATTGGAGTTACCTAGATTTCTCGAAGTTATTGTAGTAATTTCCTCAGGATATACGTCTCCCAAAATATCGCACATTATATCGATATCGTGAACCGCATAGTTTAGTGTTGCACCTACATCATTACGAGGTAACTTAAGACCCATCCGTGACGTATATATGCTGTATATTTTTCCGAAAGAACCTGTTTTTAGTTCTTCTTTTAGTTTGTTTATTGCAGAATCATATCTGAATAGATGACCCACCATCACGGTTATTTCGTTTTCCTTAGCCAGATCCATTATTTTGTTTGCGTCTTCAACATTCAAAGCCATTGGCTTTTCAATTAAGACATGCTTTTTTGCACTGATGAATTCCAATGCAATTCTGTAGTGCATTGACGCGGGCGCGCAAATGCTGACGCCCCGTATTTTTTCGTTAGTAAGAAGCTCTTTATATTCTTTTGTGGTTTTTATGGGGTACTTTGCTTCTAGTTCTTTCAATCGGGTTTCATCAATGTCTGCAACCCACACATCCAGACCCAAAGTACAGTAGTTCCTGATGTGGTTTTCGCCCCATGGACCTGCACCCACCACTCCAATAGACATGCTTTTTTTAGGCATAGAAATCATGCAAAGTAATTATTTAATATTTATTCATGTTCTTATTATTATATGAATCTTTCTGTTATTGGTTGTGGATACGTTGGTCTTGTGACCGCAGTAGGGTTTTCATCTCGCGGGCATGATGTGATATGCGTTGACGTGGATGAAAAGAAAGTTGATATGATAAATTCTGGAGAACCACCTATTTATGAGTCAGATCTAGAACCACTCATAAAGTCATGTATTCAAGAAAAAAAAATTCATGCTACAAAAAACTTTGAAGATGCAGTAAAAAACACACAAATTACTTTTATTTGTGTTGGCACACCCTCTAAAGGGGATGGGGGCATGGAGTCTAAATATGTGTTTTCTGTAGCGGACTCCCTGGGCAAGTTTATTGGAAAAAAAGCAGAGTATCATTTAGTTGTTTTTAAGTCAACGATTGTTCCGGGAACAACAGCGTCTATGATATCGATTATCGAAAAATCGTCTGGCAAGAAAGCAGGCAAAGATTTTGGCGTGTGCATGTCACCGGAATTTCTGAAAGAAGGCAATGCCCTCGACGATTTTTTTAATCCGGATCGAATAGTTATTGGAGAATTCGATAAGGTTTCGGGAGATGTTCTTGAAAATCTTTTTATCGGCTTTAATGCACCAATCCTTCGTACATCCATAAAAGTAGCTGAAACTATAAAGTATGCATCTAATTCATTTCTTGCTATGAAAGTTTCCTTCTCAAACGAGGTTGGAAATATATGTAAGTTAATGGGTATTGATGTTTATGAGGTTATGACGGGTCTGGGTATGGACGAGCGCATAAGCCCTGAGTTTCTTCGCGCAGGTTGCGGCTTTGGAGGGTCATGTTTCGGGAAAGATGTTCTTGCATTCATTGATACTTCGAAGAAAATCGGATATGTGCCCTATCTGCTTGAGTCGGTCATGGAGTTGAATGAAGCGCAACCAAGTCGCATGATTGAGTTGCTTAAAAAACATACTGCTTTAATGGGCGCAAAGGTTTGTGTTTTGGGTCTCGCATTTAAGCCAGGCACCGATGACATACGTGATGCCCCGTCTTTGAAAATAGTCAATGAGTTAATCAGTCAAGGTGCAAAAGTGACTGTTTACGATCCTAAAGCAATGGAGAATGCTAAAAATGTTTTTGGTTCAAACGTAACTTATACAGAATCCGCGGAAGCCGCGGTCTCTCATTCTGATTATGTGTTAATAGTTACTGAATGGGATGAATTTCGGAACAAACAGCTTTACGTAGATGCGGTTGTGGTCGACGGAAGAAAAATAGATGAAGCCAAAACTGCAAAAGTGTATGAAGGCCTTTGCTGGTGATTATGTGAAAATAAAATATGGTGTGATTCCTGCGGCAGGGAGGGGTGCGAGAATGGGTTTGTTAACCCGTGCAGTGCCTAAAGAACTTTTACCTGTTGGTGGAAAGCCCTCGATTCAGTATGCTGTCGAGGCCATGGTTGGAGCCGGCATAGAAAAAATATTCATTATTACTGGATGGAAAAAGCATGCAGTTCTTGATTTTTTCGGATCTGGAAAAGAGTTTGGTGTAGACATAGCGTATGTTGTTCAGGATGATGTTTGTGGTCTTTCAAAGGCAATTTCTGCTGTAGAACCATTTATAAACGAACCTTTTTTGACGATATTGGGAGACGATATATTCTATGGAGAAGGGCTTGTTTCAGGCATAATTTCGGATCACATTAAGCGAAACGCTGTGGCGACCATTGGTGTGGAACAAGTAAAAGATGTTTCGCGTTTTGGTGTTGTTGTTTCTGACACAACAGGGAAAATAAACACGGTTGTAGAGAAACCAAAACAAGGTATCATTAAAACTAATGATGTAGCGTGTGGCATTTATGTTTTTGACAAAACATTATTTGCTGCAGTCCGGCAGACACAACCCGGTGTAAATAATGAGTACCAGCTTGCAGATGCAATCAATGTGTTGGTGAATGACGAATTGCCTGTTTTTTCGCATAAGATACGGGGGAAACGGATTACTGTTGGATCTATTGAGGATCTTAGAAAAGCGAATAGGTTTTTTGACGCTGTTTAATTAGGTGTCGTTTGAAGATACGACGATTATTGTATTTAGGGTGGTTTCGGATGATGATTATTAATTATGGAGTTGGCAATCTCGGTTCAATTGAGAATATGCTGAAGAAAATCGGTGTTGATTTTTGTAGTTCTTCAGATGTTTCTGAGTTAAAGCGTGCTGATAAGCTGATTCTGCCTGGCGTAGGATCCTTTGATGCCGGAATGAAAAACATTAAAGCTTTAGGACTTCTCGATATTTTGAATAAAAAGGTTTTAGGTGAAAAGACGCCTATTTTAGGCATTTGTCTTGGAATGCAACTTCTTACTGCCGGAAGCGAGGAAGGCATATTGCCTGGTTTGGGCTGGATTGATGCACGGACTGTTAAATTCAAGTTCAGTATGGCACAAAAACAACTAAAAATTCCGCATATGGGTTGGAACAACATATCATATTCTAAAGAATGCGTATTATTCAAGGAACTGTGTCCGGAGTCAAGATTTTATTTTGTACATTCTTATCATGTTTTGTGCTCGGATAAAAACCAAGTGGCTGCAACCGCGAATTATGGTTATGAGTTTGCATGCGCTGTAAATAAAGGAAACATTTTTGGTGTTCAGTTTCATCCCGAAAAAAGCCATAGGTTTGGCATGCAGGTTTTGAAAAATTTTTCTGGAGTTTAGTATGCTTGCTACAAGAGTAATCCCGTGCCTGCTTCTTAAAGGAACAGGTCTTGTAAAGACGGTAAATTTCAAGGAGCCGAAATATGTTGGAGATCCCATAAATGCAGTAAAGATTTTTAATGAAAAAGAAGTTGATGAGTTAGTATTTCTTGATGTTATGGCAACACCAGAGAGCAGGAAGCCTGATTTTGAGCTTATTTCAAAAATTACCACCGAGTGCTTCATGCCATTTGCATATGGCGGTGGCATCAATAGCATAGAAACGATAAAAACATTGTTTACATTGGGTGTTGAAAAAGTAGTTCTAAATACGGCTGCATTAGAAACGCCATCGCTTGTAAAAGACGCTTCGGCAATTTTTGGAAGCCAAAGTATTGTTGTTTCAATAGATGCCAAAAAAGACCTGCTTGGCAGGTCTAGATTGTTTATACGCAGTGGAACAAAAAGCACTGGAATCGATCCTGTGCAATTTGCAATACAAATAGAGAAAGCCGGTGCAGGAGAGATATTCTTGAATTCAATTGATCATGATGGTTGTATGGATGGATACGATCTTGATTTAATACGCAATGTTTCTGAAGCAGTTAAAATACCTGTGATTGCATGCGGAGGCGCTGGCAAGCTTGACGACTTTAGAGAGGCAATATGTTTCGGAGCTTCAGCAGTTGCTGCTGGAAGCTTTTTTGTTTTTTATGGACCTCACAAAGCAGTGCTTATAAATTATCCTTCCCCAAAAGAGCTCAGGGAACTATAACTCACTTATACGGGGCGATATTATGAGCAACGAATACAAGGTCTGCACAAGATGTATTATGGATACAACAGACCCTGAGATTAAATTCGGCGATAAAGGAGTATGCAATCACTGTAGACAATACAATATTACTGCAAAGAAATATCTGTTCTCAGGAAAAGACGGCGAAAGAAGACTTCAGGATCTTTTTTTAAAAGTTCGGCAAAGTGGTATGAATAAGCCGTATGATTGCATAATGGGGCTTAGTGGTGGAGTCGATAGTACATATGTGGCCTATATTGCAAAGAAACAGGGTTTAAGACCACTTGCGGTACATCTTGACAATGGCTGGAATTCAGAACTTGCTGTTAAGAATATTGAGAACATTGTGCGAAAGCTGGATTTGGATTTATACACCCATGTGATTGATTGGGTTGAATTTAGAGACCTTCAAATTTCTTTTTTCAAAGCAGGGGTAATTGATATAGAAATGCTAACAGATCATGCAATTACCGCGATATTGTATCGATTGGCAAGCAAGCACGGTATAAAATATATATTGAGTGGCAGTAACATGGCAACAGAAGGTATAATGCCAACGTCTTGGACGCATAGAAAATCGGATCTTCGAAACATCAAGGCAATTCATAATAGATATGGAAAAGAACAGATGAAGAGTTTTCCGACTGCAAGTACATTCCAAATATATTTTTGGTATCTTCTTATAAAGCGCATGAAATCGATTAGGGTTTTGGATTATATTGATTATAATAAAGAAATGGCTATGTCAATAATCGAGAAGGAGCTTGGATGGAAATCATATGGCATAAAACACTATGAATCAATATTCACGCGATTTTATCAGGGGTTTATACTCCCCAGCAAATTTGATGTGGATAAAAGAAAGGCACATCTTTCCACACTTATCTGTTCGGGACAGATTTCGCGCGCAGAAGCACTCAAAGAAATTAAAAAGAATGCTTATGATCACGAGGTGCTAGCGTCAGACAAAGATTTTGTTTTAAAGAAATTGGGTTTCGGCGAAAAACAATTTGAGGAATATGTGAAGAGCAAACCAAAAGCTCATTTTGATTATGGTTCTGACGAGTATTTTTTTAAGGTTTTACGTGTCTTAAGTGAGATACTCTATACTAAAACGTGATTTTATGAAAATTTGCATTATATTGCCTCGCGGATTCCCTCCAGAAATTCGCGTTGAAAAAGAAGCAAGGACACTTTTGAAAGAGGGTCATGAACTTCATCTTATATGTATTCAAAAAGAATATACTCAGCCATTAGAAGAGCTTGTTCAGGGAATACATGTTCATCGAATTAAAAAGCCGAAAAGGCCATTCGGAAAACTAAGTGGCTTGTTAACTGTTGAGTTTTTTCTTAATCCTATTTGGACAAGCAAATGGGAGAATAAAATAAAAGAAGTTATAAAAGAACACGGTGTTGATGTTTTAAATGTGCATGATTTGCCTGTTGCATATACAACAATAAGAACGGGAAAAAAATATGGCATTCCCATAATTTTTGAAATGCATGAGAATTGGCCTGCGGCTTTAAGTGCTTGGGGAAAAAGTCACATATATGATCGTCTTTTTATGAATGTGACATTACACAAGATGCTAGAAAAAAAATGTATCAAAGACGCAGATCATATTTTGGTGGTAGTTGACGAGCAGAAAAAGAGGCTTTTGAAATTAAACATTCCTGAGAAGAAAATCACTGTTGTTTTAAATGTAGAAGATATCAACTATTTTGATAAATTCTTAATTGACAACGCTCTTGTTTCAAGATATGGTGGAAAGTTCATAATTTCTTATATTGGGGGTATAGGGCCGCATCGTGGGGTGGATACGGCAATCAAGTCAATGCCCACGGTGCTGAAAAAAATACCTAATGCCAAATTATTGGTTGTTGGAGCAAAGGGCGGAAAATATGTTGACACATTGAAGGTATTGTGCGTGAAATTAGGAATTGCCCATATTGTTGAGTTCATAGATTGGGTGCCCTTTGATAAAGTGCCGTCCTACATTGCAGTGAGCCATGTTTGTCTAGTTCCTCATCATAGGAGTGAGCATACAGAAACAACAATACCACATAAACTTTTTCAGTACATGGTTATGAAAAAGCCGGTTATAGTGACCGATGTTGCTCCCCTGAAGCGCATTGTAGCTGATACTAAAGCGGGTATTGTCGTTTTAGCAGGCAATCCAGAAAAAATGTCTGAAGCGATAGTGTCTTTATCGTCCTCTGAGAGGCAAAGATTTTTTGGAGAAATGGGGAGAAAATCGGCAGAAAAGAAATATAACTGGTATTTTGAATCAAAAAAACTTATTAGGGTGTATAAAAAATTTGCTAAACATCAAAAATTGAAAGAGCATTTGTGAGTGCCATTAAATACGAGCCAATTTCATATGTTCCCTTAAACATTTCGTTAGGATATGTTATTTCCCCTTCTATTGTCATAAAGCGTATGGGAATCCCAATTCTGCTTTTTTCAACAAGGTTTTCTTTTAAGATGTTGTTTCCAAATATCCAGCCAAGTGAGTTTAACATGGGCCATTGGTAATTTTTCCTCCCTCCAGCCAGGATATAATACGATGCGGCGTTGAAGAAAAATGTCTGATGACATTCAAAAAGAAGTTTCCAGTATCTTTGTCTTTTATCGAAAGGGCGACGTAAATAAAGGTGTGTTTTTTTAATGAAGGGTATGTCTTCCCACAGGATTGCGCTATCTTCAAGAAACCTTTTGTTTATTGTATGGTCTATAGTGCGTTCTACATGGCGTAAAACGTCACTTTTGTTTAATATTTTAGAGGCCATGCAGATTCCCCAGAGAGTATACATCTGGTTTTGATGCCGTTTTGTAGTCATATTGGAGAAAATGAAGAGTCCTTCTCTATCTTGCTTTGGCATAATTTTATTGAGTGCGCGGTCTATCTCTTTTAGAACTGTTTTTTCTTTAAACACCTCATAAAAAAAACATAAGCCGAAAAGAACAAGCCCGTCTTCACTATGATTAAAAGAGCAATTTTGTTTCAAGGAGTGATAAAGAGTATATGCAGTTTCTTTATATTTTTTTTCATTTAGTGTCTGGTATGCTAAAGAAAATGTAATGATGAGCGGGCCGCTACTGTAACTTGGAATGTCTTTTTTCATATCGTTCTTTATTTTATCACAAAAATATTCCAGCGATTTTTTTATTTTTTTATCATATTTTGGTGTGGCATATTTAGAGGCTCTCCAATACAACAAACCCATTAAAGCAAAGGAGGAATAACGATAATCTGTTGTCTGCTGTTTTCCCCAAATAATTTGTTTTTTATCAATAGAATATTCAAGACCTCTTGCAATAGATTTTGTTTTTGAGTCGAAAAACCCATTCTTTTTTGCTGGTCTAAATAGGCAATCAATAGCTTGGTTAAGATAATAAGAATAATCAATTTTTCTTACACACATTACAAAATAAGAGGATTTTTCCCAGCTACGATCTTTTGTATATTGCACACTTTTTCTAAATGCTCTTTTGACCGCATAATTTTGTATTGAATTTGGTGCTCTCACTAAAGAATAATGTAGAGGATGTGGGTATTGATAAATGAATTTACAGTCCTCTAGAAACCACGGACATAAATTTACAAGATTAAAAGCATTTTTTTTAGTGTAATATCTAAATTTAGTTTTAGTTTTTTGATAGTATGGAGACTGTGGGGTTGGCACAGAGAAAACAAAAACACCACCTTCTTTTAGCACACGGTATATTTCTTTTGTCAGTTTATTGATATTTAGAAAAATCCAGTCATACGGTCCTATACATACGATGCCGTCAAAAGAGTTATCCGCATAAGGGATTTTCGGATTTTTTGGGTGTATTGTGCGGAACTTATTTACTTTTTTTTTGAGAATCTTTTGTGCACATTCATAGGATTGTTTTGAAAAGTCAATTCTTGAGATATCTTGAGATTCGAGTCCTAGCGTAACTTTGGATTCTGATGCAATATCTAGTACTTTTTTACAACCTCTAGTAAAATTCCATGCAGCACACTTCTCTTCATCACGTAGTTGTTGCACAATTGGTGGGGCATGATGTTGTTCCACCCATTTCAAAATAAGGTCTCCATTCATAATATTCTCCATACAGTTCTAATCACTTGCTTGATATAACAAGTTTTCATTTACGACATGCATTGTAATAGGACACAGATCCATCCTTTGCTTTTGGAAGTAATACGAACGCAATATTAAAATAGGTATTAAGAATACCTCTTTTGGAATCTAAATGTTTTTCGTACTGCGTTTTCTTCCTGAATACTTTTTGTGTATCGGTTTGATTAAATCAGATTTATATTCTGCATATATTTTGTCTGCACCGAGTTCCTTGACTGTCGCGCTAATTTTTCTTTCTAGAGACTTACGATTATTTTTTTCGTTGTTCAGAAGCAATGCAGTCCACAAAATGAAGAGAGGTGCAAAAGGATTTCGATCGGGAGTGTTAAATCTTGCCTGCTCTACTCCGAGAATTCTTAATTTTGTATCCATATACCCTAAAATTAAGACGCATATGGCAAAAAAGATACTTCCTATAATGATAAAATTGGTCTTGGATTCAAAAAAAGATTGTATTAGGTCAACATTCCACACAGTCGTGTTAAGAAAAATCAAAAATATCATAAAAAGCTGGAAAGGCGCCAAATACGTTTGGGTTCTATTTGTGTATATCTTAAACTCAGCAATCATCCTGCGCACTTTAATCAAAGTATCTCTTGTTGCCATACACATATCACGTTGGTTAAGTTTTTTATACTGTTGCAAAAATACAGTTTTTATGGTCGTGCATTGCGCAGGAAATATCCTTTTCCTATAATTATACTTCTCTGGGATGGCTTCAATAGCGCTTCAATTGTTGGCTCTTTTGCCCTGAGCGTTGCAAAGAATTCCTTCTTTTAGCACAAGCGGGCTTATATCCCTGCCAAGCACAGCGGACATATCCCTGCAACCCTTTAAAATTCTTTCGTCATGCGCCTTTACGGCAAATAGCAGGTCCATGTCGCTTTCCTTTGTGGCTGCCCCGCGCGCGAAGCTGCCGAAAAGGCAGCACGAAAGAATGTTTTTATCGCCTGAGAAGACATTCAGGACTGCGTTTATTGCCTGCATTGCTTTTTTGCTTATAGTGGAGAGCCGGCAGTCTTCTAATACAGAAAAAAATTCCGTGGTTTCTTTGATATTTTTATCACTCTTTAGCACCATAGTCTTTCCGAATCTTTTCTTTTCCACAAACGGTGGGGAAGAGAGCGTTTTCTGTGCGCTGAAGGGGTGCAAGCCAAGCTTTTTGGAAATTTCAAGAAGATGCGTCCCTTCGGACTCGTAAATTTCATTAAGTATCCTGAGCTTGTTCTCTGTTAGCGGGAGCAGCTTTTCAATCATTCAATACCCCCCTAGTATGTTTATGAGATCCCGTATTTCATCCAGTGTGTCGGATATGGTGACATTCAATTTTCTTTTGGTTTTTGGAAGATACAGGTATTTGTTCCTTGTAACTCGTATGTTTGACACTTCTTTGAAGACGTCTTCAGTTTTCTTTTTACTTTTCAGGGCAGAAGAAATTCTGTTAAGCACATCTTTTGAAATAATATTTTCATTTAGAAGCGCTATTAGAACGCAGCCATGGTCTTTGGAATAAAAGCCCATTTTTTATCAGGATTGCACGGGTTGCCAAAAAAAGCGCCTGATACGCTTTTACGATAGCCCATTTTGGCGAGGTTTCAGCTTCTTTTTCAGCAGAAGCCAGATTGGAATAAGCTTCTTTGATAGATTCTGTGTAAAGCTCTTTTGGAATCTGCACGAAAGCGCGCTTTTTTATGCACCGAGCATATTCTTTTTCAATCGAGGATTTTTTTTGGAACCATTCAATCACCGTTGTATGTA
>JAGLMX010000010.1 GCA_023139785.1 Candidatus Aenigmatarchaeota archaeon
CTCTTTACTCTTGCGGCCTTATTTCAAAAATAGCAGATTTCTATAACGCTCCGGAAGCCATAATCCTTTTTGGAAGCTACGCAAAAGGAGAGGACACAAAAGAAAGCGACATAGACCTCGCTATTGTTTCCACGCGAAAAGGACTCCCGTCACTTAGTGCACATGAGTTAACCCTTAAACGAAAAATAAGCATACATGTTATAGAATGTATAAAAACTTCTGAAAAAGAATTTATCAATACTCTTGCAAACGGGGTTGTGCTTTACGGGTATCTGGAGGTTTTGTGATGCATCCTTTCAATTTTTATGTTGATTCCGCTCTTGTAAAAGAATGTTCTTCAGATTCTGGCGAAGCAAAGGCATTGATGTATCGAGCCATAAAAAGGCTCGAATATATTAAAGCACAAAAGATTGATGAAAATAATGCTTCGTTTTTGTTTGAAGACATTCACGAAGCCATGAGAGAGTCCGTACACAGCATCATGGTAAAAAGAGGTCATAAGCCATATTCACATGAAGCTACTGTCGCCTTTCTTGAAGAGTTTTACAGAAACTTTTTTGGCGAAAAATTAGTTTCTGAATTCAATAGATACAGAATTATGAGAAACAATATAATGTACCGTGCGAGCTATGTTAATGAAGAAGAAATTAAAAAAGCGTTAATTTCTGCTGAAAAATTTGTTGAAAAAGCGGATAATTTTCTAAAAACAGGACTTTGAATTTTCGATAAAAATATCTGCAAACATTGTTCACTATCTCAAACAACTGTTTATTTTTCTAAACAGCAGACGCTATCTGAAAAAATGCAACTTAAAAATAAGAAAAAAGAAAAGGCGGGACGAGTCCCGCCTTTTCGTTAGAGAGTTTTTCTTTTAACGCCTACGCGCTCTGTACTTCTGCTCCGCTCAATGCCTCTGTTGCGAGTTTGAGTGATGCAGCCTGTGTCTGTGCGTATTCGTATCCGGCAACAACGATTGCTGTCTTGCCTTCTGCGAACGCGTCCTCAACTGCCTGAATCACATATTTGCCGACAAGGTCAGCCATCCATGTGTCCATGCTGTGGGTCTTGTTTGCTGCTGCAAGTTCTGCAACCAATGCGTTAGCCGCTGGTCCGCCGACAAGGATGAGATTCTTCTCTGTCTTGTCTGCGCTTGTGATTTCTGTGTCAACCTTGGATACGCCTCCGTTAAGAGATGGCTGGTTCACTGTTCCGGTTCCGGTTGCTGACGCAACACCAACTGCCGGTACTGCTGCTGCTGTCTCAAGTGCGTACACACCTGCGATTGCCTGTGTGTCCGGGTATAACATAGTGACAGTTCCATCTGAGTCAATGTCTACACTGACAAGTGCTCCGAAAAGATCCACATATCTTGTAACACTTGAGTCGCTTGTGCTTGATTTCCCGCCGGAGTTCGCACCGCTGATAAGCACTGTTGAGCTGACTTTTATGCTATCTGTGTCGTCAGAGGTCTGGACAACCACGGTGTTATATGCAGAGTTGTCGTCCTTCTCTTCCATCACCATCACAGCAGGTTGTGTTATTGAGGTACCTGTGGTTCCAGACGACAGACTGATTGTTGCTGCTGTACCGGATGTTCTTGTGATGTTATAGTACTGGCTTCCGACAAGCACCTGATACGATGCTGCGCCTGTGTGTGTTGCTGCGGGTGATGTTACAGTTATATTGAAATGACCACCAACTGTTGCATTCACGATAGTGATATCTCCTGCAGTTCCGCCAGCAGATCCTGATGGTAACTTGAATGTTTTATCTGTGTCAGCAATAGTCACGGCCTGTTCTTTTGCTGTCAAATAGAGGTATTCACCGTTCTTGAGCTTGATGCCCGGGAACACTGTTGTCTTATCACCTGTGTTTGCATTAGTTGCTCCAGAACCCCATGTAAGTTCAAGTGTCGGGACTGTGGAAGCAGTCACGTTTGCATAATACACCTGCCCGTCAATGACTTTGCTGCCTTGTCCTGTGCTGTTCAGTGTAATCTCATAGCTTGTGCCACTGAATACATCCTTAAGGGTTGCTTTTGCACTGGTCGTAGTAAGGCTTGAGAGCCCGGTCACCTGGAAAAGGTGGGAGAAATCTCCTGCGTCAGCAACAAGGTAGTGGCTTTTTGTAACAGCTGCACCTTCAACTACATTGTAGTTGTATTGGTTCACATCCTGGAATGAAAGTTCTGTGCTCATGGTTGCAGGCGCGCTGTCCCTTGCAAAGTCTATGCTCTTTGTGTATCCATTGTAGTCTGTTGCAGTGACTGTTGCACGGTCGTTTCCGGATGTTGTGACCTTTATTTCGTCACGCCCGGAATCTGCCAAAGAGGGGTTAATGCCTGAGAAAGCAAGCTTGAAGCTTCCGAACACAGGGTCTACAAATGATGTTCCCTCTTGAAGGAATGCTGTGCTTGTATCTGCTGCAGCGACTGCAACTTCAATTGTTGCTACTTCAGCGCTTCCGCCGATTGTCACAAGTGTTCCTTCAACAGTTGTGTCTGCTGTTCCTGTCTTTACTGCCTGCTGATGCTCAAGAGTTATCCTGCTTGAACCAAAGCTGAGTTTTGCACTGCTGACAGATCCTTCCTTAGAGAAGAAATAAAGGTCATTGACATATATGTCAAGCCCTTTAATGTTGTAAGAGCTTCCTTTTGTTAAAGACCTGCTATCGCCGTCAACAGATATAACTGCTATTGTTGCACTTGAAACACCAATCATTTTTACAGTATATGATGTACCGCCGACTGTGACTGTTGTCTCCTCTCCGTCAGCAAGTGTTGCTGCATCGCCTGACCCGAAAAGGACAAGTTTTGTGTTTGTTGATGTGCTTCCTATTGTATATTCCTTTCCGAAGAGAGCTATTGTGTTTCCGCCAAACGCTTTTGTGGTGTCAGACATATTTATTGCGTTGTTGAATACAACTTTTGCTGTATAAAGAGGGGTTGCTGTGAGTGATGTCATGTTGACCGAAAGAACCGGGTCTGACATGTCAGCCTCTTTGTTGTATGTGACAGCTCCTGTGCCAAGTGTGATGTACTGATCATACTTGTAGTCAACACCAGAGTCGTCCTGAACAACGCCTGAGTCAAGAACTGAAAGGTCTCCCTTTGCAATTGTTGTTCTTGCAGCTGTGACATCGTCGTACATGTACAGAGGGGTTGTTGATGTTGCAAGGCTCATTCCGCCTGTTACGGCTCCTGTTGCGCCTGCCAGACTTGTCACTGTTGTTGTTGCACCGTGCTGTGCAAGTGCACCGCCGATGTTTATTGCTCCAACCACATCCTGTGTGATTGCGTTCGCGCCTACCACGATTAACGTGTCAGACGGTTTCATGTCTGCAAAAGAAGCAAGATCTGCTGTGGCAAAGCCCATTGGGGCTACAAGTGTTGCGCCGCCCATTAACAAACCTAGTGCTCCGGATGCTACTCGTCGTATTGTTTCTTGCATTGTTTTTTCACCTATTTCTTTTTGTTTGGTTAATTCTATCCTGCCATGGATTATGGCAGGGCAGCCCCCTGCAAGGCACAACATGTTATTACTGTTGTTTGTGTGCCAGCAAGACATTGTAATGTGTGTTTTGGGAACCATCTTGCGGCAGAGTTAGATAGAACGAGCTACCTCACTCTAACCGTCTAGCACATATTACTCTGGAGGGTATATATAACTGACCCGAAACAGTTTCCTTTATTGTTCCAAAGCAAAAATATTTGGTTATTTTATATAAAAAGTGTGTTTTTGTTGTTTTTTATTGTTCCAAAAGGTTGTTATTGCGTTTATTCTGCTAAATGATGAAATTATTTTGTTTTTGTGTTGAAAGTGTGTTTAACAACAAAAAATTTAAAAAAACGGCGTTCCGTGCCGAAAATCCGTCTATTGAGTTGAGAGTAGTGCATCTCGAATCAATAGTAAAATCTATGCATTGCATTGCAACGCGGCACTCATAGTGCCCGCTAACTTTTTAAACATTCTTTGCCGAATACATCTTATGGTTGTTTATGTTTCTTTTTCTCCAATAGGGGTTTTTGCTTCTGACGAGAATGGGCGCGAACGTGCGTTTGTTTCATTCCCAAAAGAGCCTGAGCTTGCTGCACGTGCGATGCAAGACGGTATGAAAACAAAGCTGTCGCGCGAGGAAAACGAAATTGTCTCAAAGCTAAAAGAAAAAGATGTTATTTTTGAGATAAAAAAAGAAGATTACAAGCATGAGTTTCCAAACCCTGCCGGAGAGGCACTTCGAAAAAATATGATTTTAATTGTAGAAAAACAAAGGCTGTTTAAAAACAGAACGGAATTTCACGCATTCATACATGCTGTCAACTTTGAGCTTTCAAAAGGCTCAATGCAAAAAGAGCCTGTTAACGATAAACTCATTGTTCACGCAATCAATGCGCTTGATGAAATTGAGCGCACTACAAACACGCTTGCAATGCGCCTTCGTGAGTGGTACGGGCAGTACTTCCCTGAAGCAGGTTATAAGCTGTCTGACAACAAGGCATTCTCAGAATATATTTCAACAACCCTTTACAGAAGCGAGGTTCGCGGCGCAGAGCCGCATGATTCTCTTGGCTCTGATATGTCCAAAGAAGACCTTGAGGAGATTCGCGTTTTTGCAAAAAAGATTCTTGAAGACTTCAAAGCGCGCGAAGCACTTGAAAAGTATATTGAATTGAAGGCAAAAAAGGTTTGCCCGAACACACACGCAATACTTGGCGGCATGATGGCGGCACGGCTCCTTGCGCATGCAGGCTCACTTGAGCGCCTTGCAAAGTTCCCTGCATCAACCATACAGATACTTGGCGCAGAAAGGGCGTTTTTCCGGTTCAAGCACGGCACAGGCTCAAGCCCAAAGCACGGGGTCATATTCAATACACGATATTTACAGTCAGCGCCACGAGATAAAAAAGGAAAGGTCGCGCGAGTACTTGCAGGAAAGCTGTCTATTGCACTGAAACTTGATTTTTATGGCGGCGAATTTCGGGGTGATGCCCTTCGAAAAAGTGTTGATAGTGCACTTTTGAACCAGAAATCATCCATGAGGCCGCGCCCTCAGGGACAGGGTTCATTTAATTCGGCTTCACATTCGCATCGTTCAAGCCGCCCTCAAAAGTTACAGACTTCAGAAGATCCTAAAAATTCCGGTTTTCGATCCGGCACGGCTCGTCGTCCAACCAATAATGCTAATACGCGGGATAATGGTTCCACATTTGTAAAACCTAAAGAAAATGTAAGGCCGCACGCTAAAGGGCGCGGAAGGTCTGCATGTAAAAAGAGGCGAAAATAAATGATTCCTGAAATACAGAGATTCGGCCGCGACTTTGCGACAAGAAGTATTGCTCCAAGAAAAAAAGCGTATGATGAGCGAGTGCTTCGAAAAGGCAGAGATGAATACCGCGTTTGGGATCCGAAAAAATCAAAGCTTGGAGCTGCAATGCAGAAAGGGCTCACTGATGTTCCGCTTCGCCGCGGAATGAAAATACTTTATCTTGGAATCAGTACAGGCACAACAGCAAGCCACCTTTCAGATATTGTCGGGTTTGAGGGCATGATTTATGGTATCGAGTTTTCTGCGCGCATGGTGCGAGACCTTATGCAGGTGTCTGCACAAAGAAAAAACATTGTCCCAATACTTGCAGACGCGCGCATGCCTGAAAACTGGGCGCAGAGAGTTGAGAAAGTAGACCTTGTCTACTGTGATGTTGCCCAGCGCGACCAGTCAGAGATTCTTATGAGGAATGCAAAGGTGTTTCTCAAAAAGGGCGGGCACATAATGATTGCGATTAAGGCGCGAAGCATTGATGTTGCTGCAAAGCCAAGGGATATTTTTGTGCAGGAAAAGCAGAAGCTATCAAAAATGTTTAACATAACTTCTGATGTCAATCTTAACCCTTTTGAGAAAGACCATGCGTTTTTTGTCGGAAGGATGAAATAAATATCGCGCGCTACTCAGCCAAATATTTCCGATGTGCTGCCAGATATCTTCTGGCAAAATCATGAAACCCCCATACAATCCCGCCTTAAAGGACGGGTTTGCTGGTTCGGTTTCAAGCTCTCCAACCGACAACACCCTCCCAAAAGAGGGCGTTTTAACGGTTGTAGATAATTAAAGAAATCATTTTCTGTTTTTTGCAGGGCTTTATAATGACTCTGCTTTTCTGCTTTAAGATGTGCACACAATTTAGTACATTACAAATCATCCATAATTTTGTTTTATGTGTTATTTGTAATGGTAAGAATACGTGCTTCCAGTAAGCATTACATCCGTGATGAATGAAGTTTTCGTAGCGGAGGAAAAATCAAAGTTGGTGCGCAAAGGAATATTTTTATAATGCACAGACCTAACGAACATTATGGGAAAAAATAAATGGACCCGAAATCAAAAAATATTACTTGTTGGAATAATCCTTACTTTTATAGGTTTGGTGATAAATACGCTTTTTTTAATTCAAACCTCAGACCAACAAATAATTATTAATCAAAACCTAAATGAACTTAATGCCAAAGTAGGTAGTTTTGAGGTATTAAGTGCAAATAACGCAAGCATTCCGTATCTGAACATTGGCAATGCTACTCTCTTTTATAACGGCAGTTGTCTTGTATCAATAGTAGATACTTCGACGTTGAATATCTGTTGAAATTGTTCTCGAGTATTAAGTGAATATAACGCTTTATTTTCAGAACTCTCTCTTCTTAGTTCCGACTTCTGTGTATTTCTCCGAGCAGTCCCTGCAAAGCCAGCGCCCTGCAACTTCAACAAGATCCTCATACATATTGTCGCACTCCTCACAGCGCCCGTCTGCGCCCGGATGCTCTACAATCTGTGGCGGATCATCAATTTCTCTTTTAGCGTGCAGAATGTCTGTCAGGCCGGGCAGAACCCTTAGAAGATCTGTTGAGGTTAGTATGCCAACCAGGCCTCCTTCGCTGTCCATAACAGGCAGCCTTGTAACGCCGTTTGCGTACATTATTTTGGCAACAGAAGATAAAGAGTCTTCAAAGGATGCTGTTATTATGTTTGGGCTCATCACATCCATGACTTTAACATCGCGTGCAGATTTATTCTCGGCAACGACTTTTGTAATGATGTCTTTGTCTGTTATCATGCCTTCTGCTTTTTTTGTTTCATTGTCAACCACAACAAGGCCGCTGATGTTATGTTTTCTTAGAAGGAGTGATGCTTCCTGCACAGTGCTGTCTTTGTCGATTGTCTGTACGGGCTGTGTCATGACTTCCTGTATGTCTGTTCCATTATCATCAAAATCCATACAATTTGTTATGAAGAAAAATATAAAACCTTTTGCATGCATTGGCATCTATGCAAACCGTTGGCCAAATACTTGGCGGAGAGTTCTCAAAGATAATTGTACGGCAGAAAAGCGGCAGGAACATTGAACTTGGCGAGCTTCTTGCAGCAGACACTAAAAATGGCACAATCATATTTCAGGTATATGACCTCGAATATGGCTCTCAGATATCGCGCGAGGCGCGCGAAATGATGTCCGGACTCGAACTTGAAGGATTTTCTGAAAAAACAGAAGTTATAGAGGGCGAAATGCGGAACTATGTGATTGCGCACCTTGAGGCCATGCTCCATATTGTTGAGAAAAACAAGGCAAAGACACCTAAATGCCTTGCAGATTTCTTCAGCTGCGTGCGCGAGGTCTCTGAAAAGGATTTTTCTTTTCTCTCAAAGCCTGAGGACACAATGACTCTTGGAATGATACGCTCGGGTTCGAAAGCTCTGCCTATTGAGATACTGCTTTCAGGAAAAAATGTGCTTCGCCATCACATACTCATACCGGCAACAACAGGCAGGGGCAAAAGCAATCTTGTGAAATACGTTGCATGGAATCTTATTGAGAAAGACTGGTGCGCGCTTCTTGTTTTAGACCCGCATGATGAGTATTATGGCAGGATTGACGCCGGGCTTAAAGACCATCCGCGTGCAAAAGAAAAAGTTGTGTACTACACAGCAGATGCGCCTCCGGCAGGAGCAAGGACTCTTAAGATAAACACAAAGTGCATCAGACCGTGGCATTTTGGCGGCGCGCTCAACCTCTCAGAGCCGCAGGAGCAGCTACTTTATGCCTTTTATAATGCTTACAAAGAAGACTGGATTGAAAACATACTTTCCCGAAACGAGGAGCACGCAGAGCTTTTTGACAAAAGGACGCTTGATGTCGTGCTTCGCCAGATGCAACGGGTTCTTGGCGCAAAAGTGAAGGACGGGAATGTAAGTTACGCAGGCATTTTTGACAATGTGTCCGGCACGACAACTGTGAGCGACATTGTTTCGCTTCTTGAATCATCAAAAACAGTCATTGTTGACACATCAACGCTTTCAGGAAGCGCAGAGATTCTTGTTGGCTCGATAATCTCAAGCGAAGTTTTTGAGCAGTATAAGCGCCTTCGCCAGCAAGGCAAGCTTGGCGGTAAACCTGTTGTCTCTATTGTGCTTGAGGAAGCGCCACGGGTGATAGGACAGGACGTGCTCCAAAGAGGCCCGAACATATTTTCAACAATCGCGCGCGAGGGGCGAAAGTTCAATATCGGGCTGCTTGCAATAACGCAGCTTCCTTCGCTCATTCCAAAGCAGATACTTGCCAATATGAACACAAAAATAATTCTGGGGCTTGAGCTTGCATCAGAAAGGCGGGCTATTATTGAGAGCGCGTCGCAGGATCTTTCAAAAAGTGAGAAGACAATCGCCAGCCTTGACATGGGAGAGGCAATAATAACGTCAAATTTCACAAAGTTTGCAGTGCCGATTAAACTGCCGCATTTTGAAAAAATTGTGAGCCATGAAAAGAAAAAAGATGTGCCAAAACAGAGTTTCAGAGGGCTTGTTTCTTAAAGCAACGACATATTCATCGGGTTTGTCTCATTGTTGGCATCATCAATCGCGCTGATTGCTTTTATTCTCCTGCAAAACTCATGGAAGGGTATTGCGTCGCATATTGATTCCTCAACGGAGCCGGGAGTTATGTTTTCAATTTCTTCTTCGCCTGCGTATGTTTCTGTGACAAGATTCATAGTTGTTCCTGTAGAGATTTCAACGAGAAATACATAGGGAGCATATTTATTGACAACATCCTCAACTGCCTTGACATCTTTCTGGCAAAAGAAACCACAGTCTGCCGGGACAGAAAGCCTTAGAAGCGGAAATCCATTTGAAAGTATGCCGTAAACCTGCGCGTCTGTAAGCTGCTGGCGGATTATGTTCTCATCAGGTATTTTTGATGCCTGCCTTCCGGCGCCATACTCTATTGCAATCCCGACCATAGAGCCAATAAAAAGCAAAAGCATTGCAGTCCCTGCAATCTTGTTTTTTGAAATTCTTTTCTTCATTGAATTCACCGCATCTTAAGCAAATTGTCGACTAAGTTTAAATACGCACTTATGTCCTGTTCTTTTAGCCCGGTTCTCTTTAGGGTTTCTGTTGACGCATCCCTAAGATCAATAACATCATATATTTTTTCGTTAATAAGCTTTTGGCGCGCCCATTTTGGTATTAAAATCATGGAAAGCGGGTATGCTTTATGTGCTTCAATCAGGTCATTTAGCCCGGAGCTTTGTGGAAAATTCCAGCCAGTCATCTTTATGCCCTTACAACGGGCATATGTTATTGCATGTTCTGAATATTTTGTATTTGTTATGACCCACGCCAAGGTCGCGGGAACAGAGCCTTCATCATTATTTGCATTCTGCACGTCGTCAAGGCGCGACCACTGGCGCATTGGCAC
>JAGLMX010000100.1 GCA_023139785.1 Candidatus Aenigmatarchaeota archaeon
TGCCGCTTGGAGTTGCAGGTCCGTTAATGATTGATGGAGATTTTGCAAAAGGGGAATTTTATATTCCTCTTGCAACTACAGAGGGCGCGCTTGTTGCGAGCGTGAGCCGGGGATGCAGGACAATAACAAATGCCGGGGGTGCAAAAGTTTTTGCAGAGAACAAAGGCATGACGCGCGCGCCGGTGTTTAAAGTTTCAGGAATTGAGGAAGGGCGCAAGCTGGTTCGGTGGGTTGAGAAGAATTTTTTGCGGATAAAGAAAGTTGCAGAAAGCACTACACACTTTGGAGAACTTAAGAAAATACATCCGTGGATTTCTGGGAAAAATGTTTACCTTCGCTTTGTGTTTGACACTAAGGACGCGATGGGAATGAATATGGCTGTTGTTGCGTGCGACAAGGTCGTAGTTGAACTTATCGAGAAAGAGACAAAAGCAAAATGCATTGCGCTTTCAGGAAATATGTGTGTTGACAAGAAGCCGTCGTTTATGAATTTCATAAAAGGGCGCGGAAAAAGGGTGCATGCAGAAGCCATTATAAAGAGAAAAGTTGTCGAGAAAATGCTTAAGGCGAAGCCAGAGGAGATTGTTGAAGTCAATTACCGTAAGAATATGATTGGCTCGGCAATGGCCGGAAGCATGGGATTTAATGCGCACTTTGCAAATATGGTTGCTGCACTATATATTGCAACAGGGCAGGATCCTGCGCACGCTGTCGGCGGCTCAATGGGGATGACAACTGTTGAACTTGAGGGTAAAGACCTGTATATTTCGGTTTATCTGCCAAATGTCAATAGTGGTACTGTTGGCGGGGGAACAGGACTTGCAACGCAGAAAGAAGCGCTTGAAATGCTTGGTGTTTTCGGTGCCGGAAAAACCCCTGGTGATAATGCAATGAAACTTGCGGAAATAGTGGGTGCGACAGTGCTTGCGGGTGAGTTGTCGGTTTTGGGTGCGCTTGCTACAGGTGATTTGGCTAGAGCTCATGTGGCGCTTGGGCGCGGAAAATAATCTATTTTACATAAACTGTTTTGACGGGTTTAATGCCTTCTTTTTCGTAGATTGTATTTTCTATGGTTGCATCAAAAACCAGCAGTTCTGTAAGTTTTTCACAATTATGTATTGGGGATATTGAATTAAGTTCTGTTGGGTCGTCTAAACCAGTAAAATGCGCTATGTCGACATAACCTTTATCTATGAGTTGTTCATGATTTGCGGCTATCGGACCTTTGTGTTTGCCCAGCATTCTGTGAATTTCTTCGCACGAAAAACGCAATATGCCTTTGTTTTGGTCTGCGGGTATGCCTCCTGCTTTATCGATTACATAAAAATCCATATTATTACCTATGGGTGCCCTGTGGCCACAAATTTAACTTGTTTTGGGCGCGCTCGCCACAGGGGACTTGGCTAGGGCTCCTGTGCAGTTGGGGCGCTGAAACTAAGTTGCGTCAACATGCTTTTGATAAATATCAGGGGCTAATAAGCATAATCTTAAAAGTTACTTCTGCAAAAGCAGTATATGAAGTTCAAAAAAATACTTACAATCGGTGTCAGCGAATCCAGCCTTGGTTCAAAATATTGGAATCGACTAGATGATTTGACGGAGAAAAGAGTATCTGTTCAAAAAGATAGTGCAGATATTAAAGCAGAATTAAAAGACGCAGATTGTGTGCTTGTTAATCCATTTGTTTTTACATTTGAAAAAAATCTTATTGATGAAGCACCGTTATTAAAATACATCGGCGTTTTATCAACTGCTTTTGGTAACGTAGATTATAATCATGCCGCAGCCAAAAATATAGCAGTATGCAATATACCAAATTACAGTACTGAGGCGGTTGCAGAATTTGCTTTTGGAAGTCTTTTAGACTCCCTTAGAGAATTAGAACGCGCAAAAACGCAAGCAAAAGACGGCAATTATTCTGAAGATACTTTTTTTAATACTTCAGAAATAAAAGGTAAAAAATTCGGTATAATTGGTTTAGGGAATATTGGTTCTAAAATGGCAGAAATTGCATTAGCATTTGGTGCCGATGTTATGTATTGGTCAAAGAACAGAAAAGAGAAATTAGAGAATGGCGGTATCAAATACATTTCTGTTGAAGAAATCGTAACAGAATGTGACATAATATCATTAAATCTGGCATTTAACAAAGACACTGAAAATTTTTTAAATGCAGTATTGATTTTGAAAATTAAAAAAGGTGCTGTTCTTATCAACTTAGCTCCAAATGAATTAATTGATTTGAATGCACTTGAAAAGCGACTTTCTAATGGTGATATTACATATATTATGGATCACTCCGATGAACTGACGTCGGAACAAGCAAGTGAATTATCAAAACATAAAAACTGTATAATATATCCCCCAATTGGGTATACTACAAAGGAAGCGACAATTGAAAAACAAGAAATTTTTGTTGGAAATATAGAAAACTTTCTTCAAGGGTCACCAACAAACAAAGTCAACTAATACATTCTCGACATCGGAACTCTGCGGAGTTTCCTAAATCGTTCGCTATGTTCATGACGTCGCAAAATTTCAATAGTTAAATAGCTTTAAATCGAATATCGCGTATGGGTCTGCAGAAAACATTCATTGCCATAGCCATTGCCGTTGTTTTTGCGGCATTTGTTTCATATGGCTTAAGTGTGGTGTATGAACAGCCAGAATACGATTTCTTAGATAATGAATGTGGTGTAAAATACGATTGCTACAAGCCAATGCGCGAGTGCGAAGCAGAATTTATGCAAAACAAAACATCTTCCGGGGAGCCTATGTTAGTGCCCGGACCAAATGATTGTTATACTGTGCTTCAGAAAGATCCTGCATACAAGGAATGCATGATTAATTCAGATGTCTGTAATGAAGAGTTTACAAAAAACAGTCCGCAGTATAGCCATGCAAGAAACACGTTCTTTATACTGCTGTTTTTGGGATTGATTGCAATTGTTGGCGGAGGCATGTTTTTGAAACAAGAGAGTATCGGTTCCGGCTTTATCGGCGGGGGCGTTATTGTAATTCTTTGGTCTCTGGTTCGCTCAGGAGTCTATGTATATCATCTTGATAAATATATGAAACTTGCAGGACTCGGGGTTGTTCTTGTTATATTGGTTTATATGGCTTACAAGAAATTAGACGTCAAATAATGAACTGTTTTTACCTGCTTAAGGCGGTGGTTGGGTTTTTATTCATTTCTATTCAATGTGTCTGTATGAATCCTGCAATTGACAACGTCCTGAAATCGCTTGAGGAAAACACATTTTCATCCAAGAGGGCAACAAAAGTGCTTTTTGCAGATAAAAAATACAGAGAAATATCGTTTTCTGAAAATAATTTTAATGCCATAAAGGAGAGCACTTCCTGCCATAAAATTGCGGCTCTTGACGGCGGCAATGCAGAGATTGCGGGCGCGCCCAATTTCTCGCTGCATATTTTGCGCTTTGCATGTGTTGTTTTTGAGGACAACAAACGGGTTCGGACTTCATTTAAAGACACATTTGATGCATATTGCCTTGCGCAGGCGAAGGCCGAGGGGGACAAAATCGTATATGATGTTGAGATTTTTCCAAGAAACACTGAAGACAACTTTTTTTCAATAAAGAAGTTATCTTTTGATTCTTATGACCCGTCGCTTGGCGCAGGGATTTTTCGCGCGGAAGTTTCGCGCGCATG
>JAGLMX010000101.1 GCA_023139785.1 Candidatus Aenigmatarchaeota archaeon
CGCCGTTTCCGTTTCTGTTCCTGTTGCCAAAACCTTTGTTTTCGAATGTCATTTTACCTTACTCCATAGACTAGATGTTCTATAAGTTCTAAAGAAACATTATCAAAAAGACTCTGTTAACTAAAGAAACCGATAGACACTACACATACTAGGGGCATAAGCTTTAAAAAGGTTAAAACTTAATCAACCTAGTGCCGATTTGGCAAAACCCCTTCTATGCACAGGTGATATATTGTTTGAATTAATGACATTCGAAGGCTCTGTAAGAGTCATGCCGGAAGAAATAGGCTCTGAAAAAGAGGAATCAGTCAGAAAAAGCCTTGGCAGAACCTATGAAAACAAAATACTGGCAGATACAGGCGTTATTCTGGCAGTCACACGCGCATGGGATGTAGAAGGCGGCGCAATAGAGGTCGAAGACCCCGGAGTCTTCTACGATGCCCACTTTGAGGCACTTGTATTTGTCCCAAAACTACATGAAATTGTAGTAGGCCAGGTTGTTGACATAACAGACTTTGGCGTATTTATCCGTTTTGGGCCAATAGACGGGCTTTGCCACGTATCACAAGTCGTAAACGATTATGTTAGCCATGACAAAAAATCAGAGATGCTCATAACAAAACAGGGCAACAAGACCCTAAAGGTTGGCGACACGGTCAGGGCACGCGTTACAGGCGTTAGTCTTGAAAAAAAAGAAGTCAACAAAATAACACTCACAATGAGGCAACCGGGCCTTGGAAACATAGAGTGGCTAAAGGCAGAAAAAGAAGAAAAGAAAAAACCAGCCAAAAGCCCTGTAAAAAAGGTTGAAAAGAAAAAAGCATAAGGATTTGAAGTATTATGTCCGATCAGGTTTGTAAATCGTGCAAAAGAATTATTGAAGGCAAAGAATGTGCCGTATGCAAGTCAAACGACCTTACACGAAGCTGGAAAGGTGTACTCATTGTATATGATACTGATTCAGGCCTTGCAAAAAGCGCAGGGCAAGCAGTACCCGGAAAATACGCAATGCATATAGTGTGATTATTATGGCAATAGAAATTACAATTCAAAAAGATACAGAAAACCCTTTTCTTGAAAGAAGGGATGTAAAGTTCATCGTAACTTCTGATGGGGCAACACCCAAAGCAAATGATGTGCGCGCTGCACTCGCAGCAAAGCTCAAAGTGCCTGACAAGAATATCCTTATTGAGCACATATACCAAAAAATGGGGCTTAGCGAGTCAGATTGCATCGCAAAGGTTTACAAAAAGTCTTTAGTTGCTGAAAAAAATGGTGACACAAAAGACGGTGAAGAAGTAAAAAAAAGCGAGCCTTCGGGTGACGCGCCCATTAAAGAAAAAGAAAGCGATGTAAAAGCCGAACCTATTGCAGAAGAAAAAAAGGATGCGCCTGCACCTGAAAAACAGCCGGAAAAAGAAGTAAAAAAAGAAAATCCTGCACCTGAAAAAGCAAAAGAGGATAAAAAGGAGTAATGATTACAATGCCCAAGAAACCAAAAAGCAAGAGCAAAGGTAAAAAAGTAAAGAGATGGGAGCTATACGAAGTTAAGGACGGAAAAGCTTCATTAAAAAACAAAGTCTGCCCAAAATGCACAAGTATTCTTGCAGAAAATAAAGGTAGAAAATACTGCGGCAAGTGCCGATACACAGAAATATTGAAAAAAAGTGAATAATTATGACTGTATTTAGATGCAAGAACTGCGGTGCAGAAATTCCTTCTGAAACAGCGCCCGCGTCATGCAGTTGCGGTGCAAAAGGTTCATTTGAAGCAGTTGATATTTCAACAGATTCCAAATGCATGCACTGCCGTGGCTGCCAATAACACTCATTCTTTTGCCGGAAAACGCAATCTAACACTCTTAAGCGTCCTAAACTCAATTAGCGTATGCCCGTAAGAATATTATCTGACCCAAAAGTTCTGGCAACACTTCCTGCAGGAATAGCACTGTTCTTTCTTCTTGGCGGCTGGATGCTTGCACTGGCATACATCCTTATCTGGATTGACAAACTTCCGCTTCGAATTTTTTACATAAAAACAGGGCTTGACGCGGTGCTCTATATTGAATTCATAACCATATCCGCGATATTTATCGGGCTGCATTATGCACCCCTAACAGCATTTTTATTCATGTTTCTGGTACCTCTTGCACTAAACAGCATAAGGCAGTTCATGATGCCCACAGACATCGGCGGCGGATTCATAATGCCCTCTTTTGATAATCTAATAGATGGTGTCCTTGCAGCATTTATGCAATTGATGAAAAACATGGGGCTTGTAACAATAATGCTTATTGTGCAGGTCATAAAGCACCCTTTGCACATAAAATTCGAGAGAACCGCAGACCCGTCAAAACCTCCGGAAATCAAAGTAATTTTTCAGACAATTTTTAATTTTGCAATCGCAATTTATCTTCAGGATCTTTCAGTGTTCACAAGCACATAACCCTACAAATTTTTCGCATATGACGCCGCAAGCAAAAAATATTTTTTCGCGTCATCCTCGGCAAGTTTCCGTTCTTCTTCAGAAATTTTTTCATCAACTGACGTAAACATCTTTATCTTAAAGCGCACATACGCATAATAGCACTTATAAAAATCAAGAAGCTGCAAAAGCTCATTGTCACCGCTCAACTCAACATATTTGAGCCGAAACTCTTCTGCCAGATCACACCGCTCGCGCACGTCAAGATCCATTGAAAAAAATGCAACATCTGCAATAACATCATACTGCACAAAGCGCTCGTTAAACTCTATGCAGTCAAATATGAAAACGTCATTTCCATCAAGAAATATGTTTCCTGCATGCATGTCACCGTGGCACCGGCGTATTTTTTCTCCGTCAATTCTTTTTTTAAACAATTCTTTTTTCTCCTGCATAAATTTTTCTATTTTTTCTTTTATCATGTCAAAGTCGCCTGCGCCACCCATTGAAGCGCGCGCAGAAAGTGTCTGCTCAAAGTTCTCTTTCCAGTTGAATTTAAGAGACTCTATATAACCGTACTTCGTATCAAACACAGAAACTTCTGCTTTCGTGTGAAACTCTGCAGCAATCTTTGCGATTTGCCCTATGTGCTCTTTTGTAACAACATTTTTTAAAAGAAGTTCAGACATCATCTTGTCTTGCGGCAATTCAAGCATCTTCACTGCATACTCTATAATCTCTCCGTTTCCTTCAATCTTTATCTCGCCGCCATCATCAGTTATCGCAACCACGCCAAGATACATTTTCGGGGAAAGAAGGCGATTAAGCTCAACTTCTCGAGCGCAGAATTTTTTCCTTTTTTCAAGTGTAGTGAAGTCAAGATAGCCATAGTCAACAGGCTTCTTTATCTTGTACGCAAATTTGCCTGTAAGAAACACGTGCGAAATATATGTCTGGATGTGCCTTATTTCTTTTGCATCATGCGGATATGCTTCGGATTTTAAGAGCGCATGGATTATTTTTTCTTGCATAAAAATCCGTGGCATTTATCTATTAAATACTTTTGCTGAAAAAACAGAAGTTATCCAATCAGTCCCTCAACAACCCCCGCATACCAAACAGCATCCTCAAGAGAAATCGTTCCTTCCGCTCCGAGAATAGACACAGTTGCAATCACATCATATTTCCTAAAATCTATCCTATAAAGCACTTGCGCGCCCGGATATGT
>JAGLMX010000102.1 GCA_023139785.1 Candidatus Aenigmatarchaeota archaeon
TTTTTTTTGCTTTCCGATTTACATCTCATCTACAATCGTTGAAACTCCGTCTTTCAAGTTTGAATTACGGGGTTGCGTTTCAGAAATTATTCGAGTGTTCTTTGCAATAGATTCTGCAAAAAGCCAACACAACCTATAAAATGATTAAAGCACCACCAGCAAAACATGGTTCTTATTCGTACCAAAACCACTGAAGAAGCATGGTTTGGTGCCGTGCGCGCAATATGGGGAACGGGCAAAACCCTTGTTACAGAGGACATGGACAAGACAAAAGAGATTTTCGGGCTTCTTATAAAAATTTCTTCTCCGACAAGAGATAATGACAAAATACCTGAACACTTCCAGCTCAAGGGCAATGCATTTCGGCAATACATTGACCAGGTCATGACCTATGAAAACAAATGGGGCTTTGAATACACATACGGCGAGCGCATATGGAATTGGAACAACAAAATCAACCAGGTGGAAGCAGCAATTGAGCGGCTTTCAGAGAACCCGTCATCCCGAAGAGCTGTCTGCGATGTGGGATTTCCCGAAGCCGACGCAAAGCTCAAGGATCCGCCGTGCATGCGCTTAATTGACTTTAAGATACGCGAGGAAAAAGCAGCACCAATGCTCCCGGTGGCAAAAAAGCTCAACATAACAGTTATCTTTCGCTCGCACGATATATTTGGCGCGTCCTACGCCAACTGGGTCGCACTCGGAAACCTGCAAAAATATGCTGCTGACAAAATATCAAAGAACCTCGGTGAAAACATAATGCCCGGGGAACTGCACAGCTACTCGATTTCTGCGCACATCTATGAAAGAGATTTTGAGGCCGTAAAGAATATGGTCGGAAGTCTGGACGAGTTTGTACAAAAATAGTTTGCACATATCACTCCATAAGCACTACTTTCATAAAATTCATCAGGCTTAAAAGCACAACACAGCCCGTAATAATGGCAAAAATTACTGTGTTTTCTGCTTGCGGGCAGAGCCTGCCAAGCTCTTCGAGAAAGCTCATCAAAAGCATGCTCGAAGGTATCAGGACAACCAACGCAACAAGCATGTTGAAGCTCATAAAGCCACTTCCTGTTTTAGGCATATATTTTATTATGTGATGCCCGGATATATAGTTTGTGTTGCCACCGGCATGGAGCGGAATAACAGAATCAGACAGTCCGCGCAATCTTCTCAAGGGCGTCGCACATCACATCAACCTCTTCAGTTGTGTTATATGCGTGGTATGATGCCCGGACATTGCCGTCAACGCCAAGAAACTTCATAAGAGGGTATGCGCAGTGGTGCCCGCTTCTTGTTGCAACATTCGCAGTCTCATCAAGCAGGAGAGATACATCATGAGCATCCATGCCCTTAAGATTAAATGTCACAAGCCCGACCTTTTTTTCAGCAGTGCGCGGGCCATAGTATTCAATTGACGGGATTTCTCTGAATCTTTTGAATGTGTGGCTCATCATTTCAATATCATGTTTTCTTATGTTATCAACACCGATTTTAGATATGTATTCAAGCGCAACCCCGAGTCCGATAACCCCTGCAATGTTTGGTGTTCCTGCCTCAAAGCGGTCAGGGCTGTGCGCAAGGGCATAATCATGGCATGATGCATCAGAAACAGTTCCCCCGCCAAGATATGCCGGCATAATAACCTCTTTTTTGACAAGATCTTCTGTTGCATAAAGTATTCCGGTTCCTGTCGGGCCGAAGGCTTTATGCCCTGCAACAGCTGCAAAATCAGCACCGATTTTTTTGAAGTTAAGCGGAATATGCCCCGCAGCAGCCGCGCAGTCCACCATAAACAGCGCGCCTGAGTCATGCGCTATTTTCCCGATTTCCTTTACCGGAGGCATACATCCAAGAACATTTGATGCCGCAGTGACACTTACAAGCTGTGTCTTACGGTCTATTTTTTCCTGCCATTTTTCAAGGTCAAAGTTCCCCTCAAGGTCGCTTTCAACAATCTTGTGCTCAAGCTTGTGCTTCTTTGCAGCATACATCCACGGGAGGAGGTTTGAGTGATGCTCAATGCACGAGGACACGATATTGTTGCCTGCTTTCCAGTCAAGCCCATATGAAACAAGGTTCAGTGCATGAGTTGTATTAAAAGCCATTATTATCTCGCTTTCTTTTGTGCCAAAGAACTTTGCCGCAATGCGGTGCGCGCGCTCGTACTCCTGAGAGGCGCGTACAGACAGCTTGTGCGCCCCTCTGTGAATGTTTGCACCGTATTCAGTATAATATTCCGTCATCTTGTCAAGAACGCACTGCGGCTTTAAGCTTGTCGCAGCATTGTCAAAATATACGACTCCTGTTTTTTTCAGGAGAGGGAAGTCGGCGCGGATTTTTTCAATATTCATAAAATCAATTATAACGGTGTTATTAAATTTAATAAAGCTTTTGCTTTCTTCAAAGCATTTGGCAACAACATTAATACTTTCTCTTTCAAATAGCACTTATGATTCATGACACAATCATTATCGGCGGAGGTGTTGCCGGGTATTCTGCCGCAATGTACGGCGGCAGGCTGGGCATGAAATGCCTTGTCATTGTCAAAGAGTCAGGCGGCACAATCGCTCTAACAGACATTGTCGAGAATTATCCCGGTTTCAAGCGCATAGGCGGCCTGGAACTTGCACAAAAGATTGAAGAGCACGCAAAAGAGTACAACCCCGACATTGTCAATGCAGAGGCAACAGGTGTTAAGCGTAAAGAAAACATGTTTGAAGTCACAGCAGGCAAAGAAAAACACACTGGCAAAACCATTATTTTTGCAACAGGAACGCGCGTACGTAAGCTTGATGTTCCCGGAGAGGCAGAGTACAGCGGCAAAGGCGTGTCGTACTGCGCGCTCTGTGACGGTGCGCTCTTTCGCGGCAAAGTGCTTGGTGTTGTCGGCGGCAGTGACTCTGCTGCAAAGGACGCACTGGTGCTTGCAGAGTATGCATCCAAGGTTTACATAATATACCGCAAAGAAAAGGTTCGCGCAGAGCCCGTGACATACAGGCGCGTTGAAGAAAACAGCAAGATAGAAATAATAAACAACACAAATGTCCTCAAGATAGAGGGCAACAACATAATAACTCACGTTGTGCTTGACCGTGATTACAACGGCTCAAAAGACCTTGCACTTGGCGGGCTTTTCATTGATGTGGGGCATGTGCCTTTATCAGATCTTGCAAAAAAGATTGGTGTGGCAACAAACAAAAAAGAAGAGATTATAATCAACAGAAACTCTGAAACGAATGTTCAGGGAGCTTTTGCGTGCGGGGATGTTGCAGACACAAAGTTCAAGCAGGCAATAACAGGAGTTGCGGAAGCGGTTCTTGCGGTTTATTCGGCGTATGAGTATGTGGGAACAAAAGAAGGCACATCTTCTTGAGGATGCCAATTTAGGCGCGGAAAGCCTCGGACAGCACCAGTTGTTTCAGGTCCGAGGTCATGAAAATCCACAAATGCCTCGGGGGTAGGCTTTTCAAGCTTTTTAATGGTTCGTCTCGAAAGTGTAGCGAGCGTGCCACTTTCGGACTCACTCATTAAAAACGCAGGGGTAGCCAAGCACGGCTAACGGCGCCGGGTTTAGGGCCCGGTCCCGAAGGGGTTCACCGGTTCGAATCCGGTCCCCTGCAT
>JAGLMX010000103.1 GCA_023139785.1 Candidatus Aenigmatarchaeota archaeon
GACATCCTCAAGGCGGAGTTACAGCGGTTGTAGATGGTGAAGTGAATGTTTAAAAAAATTATTGATTTGATTTTGAGTATACTGGGTTGCAATTCAGAGAAAGAAACAAAGGAAGAACAATATCCTAAGCGTGCTGCAAATACAGCATCTTGTGAAAGCGATGGCAGTGTAAGTATTAACGATTCCAAAAATAATGCACCTATTCTTTTGAAGCCCTCTGCCAGAAAAAGCAATAGTCGTGTGGAAGTTGAATCTGCAAATAAGGAAGGAAAATATTCCGGTATTCTTGGCGCGTTTCACTACATGAATACACGGTCAGAGGAAGTTAATTTCGGTAGCAGTGTTGCGCATGAATGGGTGCGCGGCATCAGCCTTAAGGTGAAGGATTATTGTTCCGGGCCGAAGATGGCAATGCTGCTTGTTTTGCTGCCTCTTTTGTATATGTTTTCGCCAAAGGCCATGGTTCTTGTGCCTTTGCTTGTGGCTCTCGGGGCGGTTGCGCTTGTTGTGCAATCGTTTTTGCCTGTCTATATCGGGCTTGATTTTTCGCTTATGGGTGCTGTGCTTGGGTCTGTTTTGTTTCACCCGTGGATTGGTGTGCTGATTGTGTTTTGCACTTATGTGGTTGCAATGATGTTTCCAAGCGGCAACCAGGATGCTCTTGAGTACGAAAGGATTTTTTTGTTTTCGTTTCTTGCGCTGGTCATACCGTATATCCCTGTTTCTGATGTTATGGTTAAGTGTGTTGTTGCAACTTATATCGGGGAGCTTCTGGAGATGGTCTGGCATAAGTACGGGGAAGATTACCCGTGGATTATGGCGTTTTTGAAGGTGTTTCCAAGGTCGCTGATATATGTTTATGTTTTTCATTATACGCTGGAATTTCTTGTTTAAAAAAACGAAATGAAGAAGAATTTAGTTGGCCACAAATGTAGTCAACTGAAATGATGTTGAGTTATTGTGTAAACTGACAAAAAGGAAAATGTGTATTAAAAAACTTCAAAAGGAGTGTTATCAACATGCTACGCTTTATCCATTAGTAACGAGCTGAACTAGAAGATAATTATTTATCAAAAAAATAGGTTGTTTTTGCGCCCGTTCACCACAACATTAGTAGAATAAAATCTGCGTCAATAGAGTCTGGTGTCTCTTAACCGAACACCTAAGAACGAATATCATACCCTAACTTATCAAGACACCCGCGCAGTAATGTTTCAGCATTTGGAGTTCCTGTGGGCAATATTACATCAACTGCATAGTTCCCTGAATCTCCACCAAATCCTGCTTCCTGAACAACGCCACGGAGTTCTTTTGAAATGCTATCCGCATCAAACTTGACTTTACCCGGATCTTGACATCCATAAAGCAATCTAGCGGCAGGGCACTTTTCACCCAGATTGATTGGACTTTCAACGCATAATATTATCGCATTAACCATATAATCACCCAGTTATGTTTATCTCTTAGTAGTAATATTTAAATGTCTTTGTGTTAGTAATTTTTGCAACAGGGCTGCTGCAGGAACTATAATGTTTTAGCGGGCTTTAGACCTGTTTTAATGACTCCAAACATCGAAAGATTTAAATAAATCACTGCAATTACATAATATTATGCAATTGCATGAGGTTTTATAAATGAAAAGAACTACCTATTCGATACCAAATGAATTAAAGAAGAGATTAGATGAACGCCGTGATATAAACTGGCCCGAGGTATTCAAAGAAGGCATAAGAAAGAAGCTGGAAGTACTGGAAAAATTGCGTGCAAGAGGTGAGCTATAGATGGCATGTATTACTGTTTCTGAAGAAGAATCGTTCAAGAAAAGAATGACCCTCTTCCCTTGGGTGAATTGGTCAGAAGTCGGCAGGGAAGAACTGCTCAAAAGAATTATCTTTGAAAAATATATCAAAACAGGAAAATTGTCTGATGAAGAAGAAAAATTCTGCGAAAAAAACAATTGGGAACCCATTGACGAGTTGGAATTGAGAGAGGAATATGCTAAGAAAATTAAGGACCTAGTAAAACGCCCGCATTCCGGATCAAAAACATTAGAGGAATTTAACAAGTGGTGCGACACTTTATGAATGTCGATACATCCGGAATTGAAAATATCCTTAGAAAACACTCCAAAAAAGATTTCGCTCTGTTCAAGAGCCTTGTCAGAAAAATTAACCAGATTGGTTGTATGGATACAAATTCCATTGAACACTTTAAAAACCTCAGGCATGACCTGAGTCATCTCAAACGGATTCAGGTCGGAAGCTTTGTTTTGGTCTTCAGAGTCAAAGAAGACATTGTTATTTTTGAGGATTTTGACCATCACGACAGAATTTACAAAAAGAGATTTTGTTAGATATTTGGAGTTGAATATGTCGGGAGGTGGACGTTAGGAAATGGGTATGCTCCCGCGTCCGAATCCATTGCCTATGACCACATAAACTTATGCCCTGAGCGGACAATATTGATTTATGGCCTTTTCTCGATTGGGTTCAACACGTAATCTTTTAATTCCGCTATTCTAACTATCTGTATGCAAAAAACAGAACTCCTGCTTCCTGCGGGAAATGAAGAATGCCTGAGAGCGGCAGTGAACAATGGTGCAAACGCTGTTTATCTTGGGCTCAGTAAATTCAGCGCAAGAAAGTCCGCAGGAAACTTCAATGAAAAGAACGTATTTGGCGCCATAGATTATTGCCATAAAAGAGATGTTATGGTTTATATCGCGCTAAACACTCTTGTCAAGAATCATGAATTGGAAGAATACTTCAGGCAAATAAATATTGCTTACATGGCAAAGGCAGATGCTGTAATCATACAAGACCCTTGCTTTATTCCTTTAATACAAAAAAACTTTCCTTCACTTAAGATACATCTTTCAACCCAGGCAACCAATCTTAACAGTTTCTCCATACCAGAGGGGGTTGAACGTGTTGTGCTTGAGCGCGAACTTCCTTTTGATGAAGTTCGGGCCCTTGCAAAAAAGTGCAATGCAGAAGTATTTGTCCACGGGGCTCTTTGCTTTAGCTACAGCGGGCAATGCCTTTTTTCATCAATTGCGGGCGGGCGAAGCGGGAACCGCGGGCTGTGCGCACAGCCGTGCAGGATGACGTACAATAACCGTTATGTTCTCAGCACAATGGATTTATGCCTGCTTCAAAAAATTCCTGAGCTCATAAAAGCAGGGATTGTTTCTTTCAAGATAGAAGGCCGAATGAGAAACCCGTTTTATGTTGCAACGTGCGCACGAATCTATCGCAAGTATATTGACCAATATTACAACAACTCTTTTTCTGTTACATCTAAAGATATTGAAGACCTGAAGCTTGCATTCAACAGGGAATTTACAGAAGGGTTTGGATTTACGGAATCCATCGTTGACTCGCGCGCTGCGATGAATCGCGGGCTCTTTCTGGGCATCTTAAAGGATGGAAAAATACTGCTAAAAACAGGCATCAAAATCGGAGACGGGATTGCGCTGTGGCTAAATGACGGAACAAGAACCGGAAACACAATAAAATGGATAAAAAAAGACAATGTTTCTGTTTCAAGTGCAGTTCGCGGAGAG
>JAGLMX010000104.1 GCA_023139785.1 Candidatus Aenigmatarchaeota archaeon
AGACTACACAGAAGCGTATCGACCAGGTGCCTTGAAGATTGTAATTCTCATAACTGATGCACCTCCTGGCGGATTCAATGATGCTCAGGACGCAGAGGACAATGAATCCTTGGCCATAAATCATGCAAATACTGCGGCCGGACTCGGTATTCGGGTATCCGATATCTTTGTTCCGACGTACCATGATCCTGACTACGGAGGCCAGGCAGCACTTCTTGAGAGCGATGCTACAATAACCGGCGGCGTTTACATAAGAACCGCGGCGGATGGTTCCGGAACCGGCGAGGCAATAACAGCAATAATTGAGGCATGCGGTGGCGCACCTGAAAAAGGAATCATTTCAGGAATGAAGTTTCATGACCTTGATGGTGATGGGGCAAAAGACGCTGGCGAACCCGGGCTTGGAGGATGGGAAATCGTTCTTACATTACCTGACGACACTGTTGTGGCAACGACAACAACAGCTGGCGACGGAACATACAGCTTTAAGGCACTTGTTCTGGGAGACTATTTGATTAACGAAGTCATGCAAGTCGGTTGGTATGCGACCACGCCAGAATCTTTGAGCGTAGATGTTGTTGGTGGCGTAGAGACTGTTGTTGATTTCGGTAACAAACTGGTGCCTGTGGCAGCATGTGTTGAAAGTGTGAATCCTTCTGGCAAGAACGTACCTAAAGCAGGAGCAACGCGTCCAAATCCACAGGGACAGAACCAGGATGGTTTTTACCAGCTTTTAGGTGGCGATGAAGGAGGTATGCTTGATGTATATGTAATGGATATGGAGACTGGTGTGGTCTTTGGTCCGTATGCAAGTGGTACAAATATCAAGTACACTGAAAACAAAGCAATACCAAGTGTCAAGCCAATGGCAGGGCCAACCAGTGCAGTTGACTACAAGATAACGGGTCAGGGTGACGCAGCAGTATTTGCTGTTGATGTCAATGATGTGATGTCAAAACCTGCTTTCTGCATGGTGCCTCCACCACCTATGTGAGCGCACACGCAGAAAACTTTTTTGAGGGCGCGAGAGCGCCCTCATTTTTTATTCTTTTTATTCAAATTAACATAAGCAAAAATCAGAAAAAAAACAGGATGTTATGGTTCCATACATTTCTTTTTCAGAAAAATAGTGTATTGGACGTTTATTTTGAATATAATGCATACCCTAACATTTTATACGCCAGTTTTGCCGTGAGAAAATCAGGCGCGCTAATGCCCGGAATCGGAGAAAGTTCTACAATATCTATGCCGATTATTTTTCTTTTTTCTGTGATTGCTTTTATGAGTTTTAACACCTGCCATGACTTCATGCCAGCGGGTTCGGGTGTTCCGGTGGATGGCATCTCTGACGGGTCGAGGGCATCAACATCAAGTGTTATGTAAACATTGCCTTTCAGGGCAGAAACAATTTTTGGAATTTGTTTATCAAAATCCGTTGGGTCAAGTGGCATATAGAAGATATTTTTTAGCTTATTTTGTTTTATGTGGTTTGCTTCTTCTTCGCACATGCTTCTTATACCTACCTGTACGACATCTGTTATTTCCCTTGCCCTGCGCATAACACAGGCATGGCTGAACTGTGTGTCCTCAAACTCATCGCGAAGGTCTGCGTGCGCATCAAGCTGCAAAACACTGAAGTTTTTTGACCTTTCTGCAAGCGCCTGAAGAACTCCGGTTGTTACAGAGTGCTCGCCCCCAAGCATGAGCGGGAACTTGCCGGCGTCAAGAATGTCGCCAATGACTTCTTTTACGCGAGCGATAGTTTCCTTTGGCCCTGCCATTGAGGGCGCAAGTTCCTCAAGGGTGTGTATTCCAAGTTCATACGGCGATGTTTCTGTTTCGTGGTCGTAAAGCTCCATATTGCGTGATGCGTGTATTATCGCGTGCGGGCCGTTGCGCGTTCCGGCACCATAAGAAGTTGTTGAATCGTATGGCACAGGCAGGACTATTACTTTCGCTTTCTTGAAGCTTGTATCTTCTTTGTCAAGGCCGCAGAAGTTGTACGGTGGAAGGGAGTGCAGAATGTCCATTAAATCACATTATGGGTTGTGAAATAAAAGATTTAAAGGGTTTGATTTTTGAAAAATGCCTTGTCAGGCAGGATTTTATGATTTAAATAGAATACCTCTTCTTTATAGTACATATGAAAAAAGCTATTTTGATTAGTTTCTTTATTCTTTTAATTCTGCCTTCGATAGTATTCTCCATTGATTGTGGCCAGATTTGCAGCAAAAAATGGGATAATTCGGTACCCTCAGAAACCCAACAGGGAAGCCTGTTTGTTGATGGCTGCTTTTGCGAGTGTGCAGAAGGGTATTACCGAACGTATAAGCTAAATAAATATGGCGTTCCTTATGGTTCTTGTGGGTATAGAAGCCCTACTGACCCCCCATTAACCAAAGAACGCATGGAGGAGCTCGGGTGCGGCAGTATGGAAAGCGAATGCAAGAAAATTGAGTGTCCTGAAAACTCGATTGTTAATCCCACTCTTGCTAATTGTCCGGATAAAAGGCAATTAGGTATGTGCTGTTGTGATGAGGGCTTTATTGCGGCTCATAATTATGATACCGGAAAAAGCTATTGCAGGGAAGTTGAGGAGGAAGATTTGCTTACTCTTGGCTATAGCCATCTAAATCCATTCAATAATGAATTTATTAAGAGCTGGGGCCTGCTGAGGGTGTGGCCCGTTGGATTGGATCGCGATGAGTATGCGGGTAAGGCAACCATATTGTATGTTGAAAAGGAGAGCTCTTTTGTGGGGCTTATTGAAGAAGTTGTCTATTATGAAAGCGCAGGTATTGATTTGTATATTATGGACTCTTACGACCTGCTTGATGTGGACAGTTATATTGCCGGAAATTACTTGCATAAAAACGGTTTTGATCTTCGTCACAATTATATGCAGAATCTGAATCGAGAGGAGTTGACCAGGAGATTATGGGATAAAAAAGAGGTTCGTGGCTCAATTCAGGCAATAATTCTTGATACTGAAAAAATGGAAGTTATTGGAAAAAAAGAAATACCGCTCAAATTTGACAGACTTGCTCAGATACAGAAGATAATTAGCATGGATCGAAATGAGACTCCAAAGGTGCGGGTTCAGGATAATAGCGGCAGAACCCGGGGGGTTAGCGAACCTGATTTACCTTATGCACTTCTTGCCGGAGATGTTGTTTTGCTTGACTATAATGATTTGGTTGTGATTCAATGGGTGGACGGCACTCAGATGACGGTTAAACCAAAAGCAAATATACTAAATGAAGAACAACTTGCTAAAGTTCATATTGGGCTGGAGGGGATGGGCGGTGGATGGACGCGGTATGGATATGATACGACCCAGAATTTTTGGTTTAATCTGCTCGTGTATTCTGTTGGCGGTGCAATTATTGCGACGACATATCCTGTTACGGGTGCTGCTTTAAGCATTGGCGCTCCTGTGGGAATATATCTTAGCGGGACTTATAATCAGGTGCTTGATTTTGAGATGCATTCTACTATCCTGATTGATTATTCTGA
>JAGLMX010000105.1 GCA_023139785.1 Candidatus Aenigmatarchaeota archaeon
ACTTTACAGTCCCTGAAAAGCCAACAGACAAGCCTTTGAGACTTCCGGTTCAGGATTCATACACAATAACCGGTGTCGGAACCGTTCCTGTAGGCAGAGTTGAAAGCGGCATAATCAAGCCGAATGACAAAATAATCTTCATGCCTTCAGGTAAGATAGCAGATGTTAAGTCAGTTGAAATGCATCATGAGCAAATGCCGCAGGCAGTTGCAGGTGACAATATTGGCTTCAATGTTCGCGGTCTTGGAAAAGATGATGTTGGTCGTGGTGATGTTGCAGGTCATGTAAACAACCCACCCACAGTTGCAGAGGAATTCACTGCTCAGATAATTGTTCTGCAGCACCCTTCTGTAATTACAAAGGGATACACTCCTGTTTTCCACGTACACACAGCACACGTTGCGTGCCAAATCATAGAAATCGTGAAGAAAATCAACCCCTCAACAGGTGAAACTGTTGCAGAGAACCCGGATTACATCAAAGCAGGTGACGCAGCCGTCATTAAATGCAAACCAAAGACGCCGCTCGTTATTGAGAAACAAACAGATTTCCCCCAGCTTGCAAAATTCGCCATGCGTGACATGGGACAGACAATTGCTGCAGGAATGTGCATAGATCTCGTACCTGTAAAAAAGGAGTAATCAAATAAAACGTTTGGGGGTGCGCAAGCACCCCTCTTTTTGGTGTTTATAATGCAAATCGCACGTGTTAAATTAAGCGGAACAGACTACGGAGACCTTGAAGAGGTCTCGCGCCACATAAAGCAAATTGCAAGCAAATTCGGCGCAAGCGTAGCAGGACCCATACCACTTCCGACAAAGAAACTCAAAATCTCAACAAGAAAGGCGCCATCAGGTGACGGCACCGAAACCTATGAAAAATGGGAACTTCATGTCCACAAAAGAGTTGTTGATGTCGGAATGAACGAACGCGCACTGCGCCAGATTATGCGTGTTGATGTGCCTGATTCTGTAAATATTGAGATTGAGTTGAAAGAGTAATATCTTTTCTGAATTCTTGATTCTTATGCAAATTCATCTCAAGGTTCATTCTTTTCCGGAAGGCAAAGTTATCGCTATTTGTGACAAAGATATTCTTGGCAAGCACTTTGAAGAAAATGACAGCGTTCTTGATGTAGACACAGCCTTCTACGAAGGAAAAGAAGCATCAAAAGAAGAAATTTGCACATCACTTTCAGATTGCACGAGCGCAACCATCGCAGGGAACAATGCCATTGAGATTGCGCTTAAGTGCAAAGCCATCTCCAAGGGCGGCGTAAAGGAACTTTGTGGTATAAAATATGCCCTAATGTTTCGATTATAGTTGAAATTGTTACCAAATGTAGTCTATATAATCAGGGCTTTTATCCTGCTTTGAAATACCTGGTTCCTTGCATATAGAACCATGTTCTTGTGCAATTTCAGAGTTCCATATATCAGCCATTCCAGAAAGCGCTTTTCCTTCATTGGGGTAGACCTCATCGGAATAGAATAGCGAAGTTAGTTCTTCGATTTTTTTAACGGAATTATGTACATCTCCCAAATCCGGTTTTCTCTGTAGTCCCACGATCCATAAATCAACGTTTTTCCGATTTACCGCCCCGCTATTTGGATAATTTTCTTCTGTAAAACGCGGAGGCTGTGGGCATCCTTCTTTTTGAAACCTATTTGCGGTATCGCCCGCATAGAAACCTAGATGTCCATCATAAAACTGAAACGAACCCTTTGTCTGAAAGCACGAATCTCCCATCGAAGCAACCCATTTAGGAACGATTTTCATATCAACACCACACAAAAATACACTGTTAATACTTGACAGTAGTTATTTATATATTCATGCGCCCTTTTGTGCGATAGCCACAACAAATGGTGCTTTTTTCATAGTTTCAAGCGCATTCTACTCGTTCGCATTTAAAAGTGACTCCACAAGTATTAATATGAATTCAAAGTTCTGTCCTTCATGCGGTAGGGATACAGATGAGCTTTTTAGCGGCCTATGCAAACGCTGTTTTTCAGGCAAAGTAAAACTGCTTGAAATACCTGACAAAATAGAAGTCAAATATTGCGACTGCGGCAGGATTAATGGCCGCAGAAAGTGGAAGTATTATGAAACCATTGGTGCCGCCATAAAAGACGCGGTTATAGTCAATGCAAAGACATCCAAAGGAGCAAAGATTTCTGCAGATTTTAGAACACCCTCTGTTATGGAGCCTCTAAAGATCGCAGTTACAGCAACAGCAGATGCTGTTTTAAACGGAAAAACAGTGTCTGATTCAAAGGATATCTTTGTTTTCCTCTCTCGCCAGGCCTGCACTGTGTGCGGAAAAAGGCGCGCAGGGTATTATGAAGCAATAATTCAGATACGGGGGGCAAAAAATAAAGAGGTTCTTGAGCTAGTACAATCCGAACTTGAAATCATGTTTGTTGACGACGAGTCTTCTTATGTCTCACGAGTTGAAGAGAAAAAAGAGGGCATTGATGTATACGTAGGTGCAAAAATACCCGCAAGAAAAGCAATTGAGAAAGCCAAAAAGATATATAATGTAGAGACAAAGAGGTCTTACAAACTCGCCGGCACAAAAAACGGGAAGCCGGTGTCACGAGAAACCATGCTTTTGAGAATAAAAGAGGGGATATGATTGGTATTTAATCGATTTAAGAAACGTCCGAAAGGCACAGGTACGTCAGAAGAATACGTAGGCCGAATTCCAACACCACGAGGCGCCCAGACAATGGGTGTCGTAGAGTCGCGTCTTGGCTTTGGAAAGATGCGCGTTGTCTGCTCTGATAAGAAGCTTCGCATCTGCCGCGTTCCGGGCAAATACAAGAGAAGAATCTGGCTTCGCGAAGGAGATATAGTTCTTGTAGAGCCATGGGAGCTTGAGGGCGACAAGAAAGGGGACATCATAGTAAAATATAGACCCGCACAGGTTGGAATGCTGCGCAGACAGGGGCTTCTGGATGAGTTGGGCGTTTAAGCGCACTAGTTCTTTTGTTGAGTTCAATAAAATTTGAGTTTCCACCACGATAGAACTTCGAAAACGCGATCGTTTATAAATTTAGGTGTTCCTGTAGTTACTATGTTACAGGGAACCATAGGGCGATTATTTCCACTAGATTCTTCGTTATCTTCGTTATATAAATTAAATGTTGTGTATGAAGGTGGGAGATACGGCATAGAGTTAACTGAATCAGAATTAAGAGACGCTCTAAAACTCCCCCAAGATCAAGAAATTGACCAACAACTGTTAAATGAATATGTTGGAAAACAAGTACAACTTTCTGTTAATGTTTCATAGTCTAACAAAACCCTGTTCTTCGAACAGTTAACATCGCTTTCGCTCTTCGTTATCCTGCGAATAAAAATACAACAAGTGCTTTCAAGATTCGCTATACTTCTTTCACTTTTGGCTTCGTCAAAAACTTCTTTTAATCACCGAAATTAAAAGCATTAATCCTTCTAAAGCAAATATACTCTATGTCCGAAAGAATACGAAAA
>JAGLMX010000106.1 GCA_023139785.1 Candidatus Aenigmatarchaeota archaeon
ATGTCAGGTGAATATCTTCATAAGCGGTGGATGCCTTCACAAACGAAGACTGTCTTATTCTGAATAAGGTAAAATTCTTCACTGCAAAACGCGATGCAAAGGGAAGAATACAGCTTCCTGCGCAAATCAGAAACCAACTTGGGCTCAGGCGCAAGTCTTTTGTAATGCTCGGCTTTGAGCGTGGCAATGATGTGTTTTTCTTAAAGCGCAAGCTTGATTGCAAAGGGCGCGTTTATGTTTCTGTATTGAATCCGGACAAGTGTTTGGTTAGTGTGCAGGCTCTAAAAAATAGGAGGGGATTTCAATGAAAAATGAAACAGGTAAGCTGAAAATGTATCTTCCGAAGGAGGAACAGGAACTTTCTATGGACCTCCTGAGAGGAGCAGGATTTAGGCCCAAAAAAGCAGATGGTGAAATAGAGACTGTTTCACAAATTTGGGATTTTGAGCTTATACCTGAAGATGAGCAGGTAATGCGCGTATCCAACTCAATGGGCAATGAAGTGCTTGGCTTGGTCGGGGAATTTACATACAGGAATTTGCCATGGAGACTTCCAAAAGAACCTGCTCTGGAATCTGTCGGTTCGATAGAATATTTGTCGCCATCAGGGCCAAAAGAGCTTATGGTTGTAGTGGGAGAAGAGTTTAGCAAGTTAAATAAGGTTAAACAGCTTTTGAAGGCAGTAGATAAAAAATCTCAAGTAGGGTGCCCGTTAATTGAGTCAGACTTTCCTGCCACTGCAAAATCCTGCTTGAAAGAAAAATTTGGAGCAAAGGCAATGATGCTGTATCAACCGCCCTATTCAGTTGAAGCATCAATTAAAGAACCGGGATACTCACCCAAGTATTTTTGTGTGCCTGCTGTAAAGCGTTCCTTCAAGGCAGAGAAGTATGGCTTCAAGGAACTTGGAACACTTTTAATTGAACAAAAATGGTATTTTGTAACGAATCCGGCAAACTACCGTAATTTCATTTCGGAAACCGGTTCTGAAATAAAGGCAATTGTGCGCAGGTTTGAAAACGTTTCTTTGGCGCCCAAAAAGAGGGACTTTGACAAAGCAACAGGAAAATACTTAGATGATTTCGATTATGGCTGGCGCGAAAAGCTATGGGGACCAAAGCGCCTATAAATATATCTTCAGATAAATGATTTGTGTGATACTATGATAAAACCAGACCGTGTAAAAGGAACCAGAGACTTTGATGCAGACGACATGCTGCTGCGCAGAAAAGTGGTATCAAAAATCCAGAAAATATATGAGAAGCGCGGCTTCGCGCCCCTTGATACTCCTGCAATGGAGAAGTGGGAAGTACTCTCTGCAAAGGGCGCAGGCGGCGATGAGCTTTTGAAAGAGACATACAACTTCAAAGACCTTGGCGGAAGAATGATTGGGTTGCGTTATGACCTCACCGTTCCACTCATACGCTATATCTCAATGAACTCTAACCTTGCAATGCCATTCAAGCGCTACCAGTACGGGTCTGTATGGAGATATGAGGAATCAAAGAAAGGGCGCTACCGTGAGTTCTATCAGTTTGACATAGACACAATCGGTTCAACGTCAATGGCTGCTGATGCAGAGTGCGTTGCAACAGTAGTCGAAGCCCTAAAAGCACTTAATATCGGAACATTTAAGATTCGGATAAACAACCGCAAAATTGTTGAAGGCGTCCTGAATTATCTTGGCATAAAGTCAAAGGGACAGGTCGAGGGTGCAATGAGAACTGTTGACAAAATTCAGAAACTTTCGCGCGATGAGTTGTATAAAGAGTTCAAATCATACAAAATCTCGGTTGAGCAGGCAGAGCAGATTATAAATTCCCTTTCAAGAAAAGGGGATATCAAGCCAATTGTGGCTGAGATGAAAAAAGACATTTCAATGAATGAAAAAATCACAGAAGGCCTAAAGGAACTTGAAGAGCTTGACAGTTATCTTGAAGCATCAGGTGTCCTTTCTGAATGCATTTTTGACGCATCGCTTGTCAGAGGGCTGGGCTATTATACAGGCAATGTTTTCGAGGCTGTGCTTGAGGGGAAAAAGTCAGGGAGTATTGCAGGCGGAGGAAGGTATGACGAGGTGATTGGTCTCTTCCTCGGGAAAGACATCCCTGCAGTTGGTTTCTCAATAGGAATCGAACGCGTGCTTGACATACTTAAAGCAGGCTCAAAAGAAGAGCCATTAACAGAAATATTTGTTGCAGTTGTTTCGCAGGATCTTTTGCCTGTTGCAATAAAGCTCTCAGAAAAGCTTCGAAAGAAAGGAAAAAATGTACAGTTTGACCTCATGGGCAGAAATTTCTCAAACCAATTTAAGTTCGCAAACAGGATTGGCGCAAAAGAGGTCTGGATTCTCGGGCCGCGCGACATGGCAAAAGGAGAAGTTGTTGTAAAGGACATGCAGAGCGGAAAAGAAACCCGAAAAAAACTTTAATATTCTTTACTCTACAATAGCCTGCGTCGGGCAGCTTGATATTACATCTTTGCAATCGCACTTGTCACATGCCTTCTCATCAATCACATGCGCTTTCCCGTCATCCCGCATTTCAAAGACTTTATCACACATTGATGCGCAAAGCCCGCATCCAATACATTTATCAGCATCAATACTTACAGCCATATAATCACCATTTATTTTATGCCCAGAAAACTTAATATAGTTCTTGCAATGCGCTGCAAAAAACCCTCTTTTTTGACGTCAAAATGAAATATCTGGGTATGAATGCCTCCGGCAGCGTCATTAAACGCGATTTCCGCTTCATACACACCCAATTCTGTGATGTCAAATTCTACGTCCTTTTTGCCGGAAACAACACCTATGCGCTTTTCCTGTCCAAGAAACCTTACAGTCACGTTTTCAGCGGAGTCATGAATGGCTTCAATATGTATTATTGCAAGATTTCTGCCAAAGTCCTCTGAAAATACGGCTTGTATTTCCGGTATGTCGTACGCCATGAATTTCTCTATCCGCGAGTCGTACACACCGCCACCTGAAAGCTCAAGGCGAATGGTTTTTACCCCTGTAGACGCAGGGCTAAAAATAAACTCAATAGTCTTCAATTCCTGTAACTCAAAGTTTTGCACGGTTTCTTTTTCATCTATGGTTGCTTTTAAGCGAAGTGCCCTTTTCATCTTGTCAGGACTTTCTACTACAACAGAAAGTTTTGCATTAGCTCCGGATTTAACAAGCGAAGGCACACTCGCATTTAAAATTCGGGTTCCGCTTTGCAATCGAACATCATAGCCTAAATCAAGTGCCTGCCCTGTTGAAGAAAATAAGACACCCTGATTGATTCCGGTGTTTTTTGGAGTAAAAGAAAATTCAGCAGAAGTACTGCTTTCAGAAACTTCTTTTTCCGTATAACCATCTTTCGATACAAAGCCAATGACATGGCCTTCAAGTCCCTTTACCCTTTCTGCCGTTGCAAAAACTGTTTGCGCGTCCC
>JAGLMX010000107.1 GCA_023139785.1 Candidatus Aenigmatarchaeota archaeon
TTTGTCCCCCTATGCTTCAGCGGGCAATACACAAGCTCGCGAATTATTCGAAGCGCCTGTTTTCTTCCTTTTTTCGGCGGGATAAATTTCTCAACATCCTCTGTTGAAATCACTAGGCCAATCCGGTCATTATTCATTGTTGCAGACATTGCAAGTGACGCCGCAATTTCAAGTCCCTGCTGGCGCTTAAGCGCAATCTGCGTCCCGAAGTCAGAGCTTTTTGACGCATCAAAGACAATTATCGCTGTCAGGTCGCGCTCCTCAACAAACTCCTTGATATAGGGCTGCCCCATTCGCGCAGTAACGTTCCAGTCTATACTTCGTATGTCATCGCCAGGAACGTATTCGCGCACATCTGAGAACTCTATGCCGCGCCCCTTGAACGCCGAAAGGTACGAGCCCTGCATGAGCCCGTCAACAAGGTTCTTTGTCCTTATGTCAAAGTTTCTTACTTTTTTGAGTATCTGTTTTGCTTCGGGCATTGTCAATAACACCTTGAAATATTCAATTGCAGCCGACTGCTACACGAATTTTTGAGGAAACTGAAATTTCTCTTATTTATACAACGGCGAACGAAAACGTACGTCAACCTTTACGTCAACTCATTCGTCAATTTACAAGCATTTTCAACTGCACACAATTTGTGTACCGTTCAATTCCGTGTTCTGCTTCTCTTGATTTAATCATATTTCAGTAGTTTCTCGGGTTTGTACTGTCTGTCAATGCATGGATAACATCAACAACAGAAAAATACCCTTCGTCATTGTGCCAGATTCTTCGAATATCATTTCCCTGAAAAACCGCAAGCGAATTATCTGGATTCATTTTTATATACACCTAATTGATTTTATTGCGCACCAATACTATAACTACCAGCGCCCAAAGCCCGATATAATGACGCCAACTCAATTTTGCAGACAGTGTCTGCAAATTTCAAGAAAGCATGCAAAATCACGTTTTTTCTCCTCACATTTCACACTCATTCCATGAATATACATACAGGCATTCAGGGCGCCTTTATCTTCGCAAGTATCTTTTCAATCACAGAATCAGCTGTTATCTCCTCTGCCTCTGCTTCATACGTCAAAAGTATCCTGTGGCGCAAGACATCCTTTGCAATTGCCTTGACATCCTCAGGCAACACATAGCCCCTGCCTTCAAGAAGTGCCCATGCCTTTGCCCCAAGAACCAGCCACAAAGATGCACGAGGGGACGCCCCATATTGTATATGCCCGTCAACACCGATATTATACTTGTGCGGGTCACGCGTTGCATGCACAATTTTAGTAACATAATCATGTATCTTTTCATCCGCATATATTTTAGGCACAAACTGCTGAAGTTCAAGTATGCTCTTTGCAGTAGCTGTCTTTCTTGCTTCAGGAATCTTTCCTTCAGTCATCCTATGAAGTATTTCTTTCTCCTCTTCAATGCTTGGATAGCCCAGATTTATCTTCATCATAAACCTGTCAACCTGCGCTTCCGGGAGCGCGTAAGTCCCTTCAGTCTCAATCGGGTTCTGCGTCGCAAGAACAAGAAAGGGCTTCTCAAGAACAAGAGTTTCACCTGAAATAGTGACCTGGCGCTCCTGCATCGCCTCAAGCAAAGCGGACTGTACCTTAGGAGGTGCTCTGTTTATCTCATCCGCCAATATGAAATTTGAAAAAATAGGCCCTTTTTTTGTTGTAAAGCTCCCTGTTTTCTGGTTATATATTTTTGTACCGATAATGTCTGCCGGAAGAAGATCCGGTGTAAACTGAATCCTGCGAAAATTAACGGCGATTGTGTCAGACAATGTTTTTATCATCATAGTCTTTGCAAGCCCCGGCATCCCCTCAAGAAGAACATGCCCGTTTGCCGCGAGCGCGACAACAACCTTTTTCATCACATCCTGTTGCCCGACAATTACTTTTTCAACTTCAGAAATAATTTTTCCTGTTACTTTAGAATATCCTTCTGCCTTTTTGTTAAGCTCTTTTATTGCCGCGTCCATAAAACTCCCTCCGAATAATATAATGCTACAACTCACGATATTAACCGCTGGTTTTGTAATTGCTTTTAACTTTTTTAAGTACCGCTCATATTTTTACAAACCCCATCTTCCTTCCTTCAAAAACCGCAAGCCGCTCATATCCCACAGAACGTATAAGATTTATGCCATCATCATAATGAAGGCTAATCTCGCGCACCCAATGAGCGTCCGTGCCGATTGTTACAGGCACTCCCTTTTTCCTGCATAATGCGAGAATCTCGGGTGACGGATGCATCTTTTTAATTCGTTTTTTTAGCCCCTTAGTGTTTACCTCAACACAAAGTTTTGCCTTTGCAATAACATCTATTGTTTCTTCAATAAGCGGCCAAAAACTTTTTTTAGGAACATAACCATCACGATTTATAGCATCCAAATGTGCAACCACATCGAAAATACCGCTTTTTGCCATCTCCTGCAAGGCACGATAATATGCCACATAGCGGGCATATATTTCTTCCTCTGACTTGCCCGACCAGAATAATTCTATCTTTTCAGGAACTACGTTTTCTGTCTTGTAGCCACCAAACACATGCACCGAACCAAGCACACAGTCAAAGGGAAACTTTTTAGTAAGCGCTTTTGCTTCATCGCTCTTCTCAGGCAGCCAGTCAAGTTCCATGCCAATGCGAATCTTTATGGAATGATATTTTTTTGCAAGTGCTTTAATCTCACGCACATATTCCGGAATCCTCTCAATGTCTATCGCATAGCCATGCAAATGCTCGTTTTTTTGCCTGCCGGCAACCACATGGTCTGTAAAGCAGATTTCATCAAACCCTTTTTCAATTGCTGCCAAAACGTATTTTTCAGGAGTCTCAGACAAACGCCCCTCCAAAATCATATCGCCCGAATAAGAAGTATGAATGTGATAATTAATTTTCATAGTAACCGCTATATCAATCTATATTCTCTCTCAAATATATCTTTTATTGCCTTTGCCTTTTCCTCACCTATGCCCTCAACCTCACGAAGCTCAAACTCGCTCGCGCTCGCAATTGCCTTTACTGTTTTGAATTTTTCAAGAAGGCGCACTGCAAGAGTACGGTTGACATAAGGCAGCATTGCGACAAGCTCTTCCTGGGCCATATTTGCGCTCTGTGCCCTGCGCTCACCTTTCACCTGCACCTGCCTGCCATTGTCTTTCTGCTCTCGCGTAGCAATTGACACTAATAGTTCGGCTGTCGCATCAACACTTTTTGTCCAGAATATCGGTACCCGAAAGTCAACTGCAACAGAATTTATTGCCCCGTTTATTGCGTTTGGGTGAATGTTTCTTTGCCCAAACAAATTTTCTCCCTCAACAATCATTATAGGCCGATTGAAGTTTGATGTAAGGTTTGACATTTGCCCAAAAAGCCGCCCGTCAATTATTGACTGCAAAAAGTCATCAACCGCCTTTCTCTCAACGCA
>JAGLMX010000108.1 GCA_023139785.1 Candidatus Aenigmatarchaeota archaeon
AGTGGCTTGCAGCCGGTAAGCCTTTTGGCAAGCTGAAACGCATTTTCCACGTTTTCAGGAACGCCTCCGGTTGCAATTGAAAGTGTAACTTTCTCAATCCTCATATCTTTCATAGGATTTACTGAATTTTCCATAAAATCATTCCACCAATATCTCTGCTTTTTCCATTCCCAGTACAAAAACATAGTCCTTGACTGTTGTTGTCTCTTTTCCGTCTGTCAAAAGAACCGCATGTGCTCTTTGCATACCGCGCGTTGAGATAATCTCTTTGACAGTTCCGACAAGCCCTGCGTGGCTTCCGTTAATAATCATTGCAACAGCTCCCTGCCTAAATGGATAGTGCCCTAGTATTTTCTGATCCGGGACAGATATTTTCAATGTGTCTCCGGTGTTGTAAACATCCTCTACAGGTTTCTTTGAGTCTTTTACAGGAATTCTTATGTTCCTGCCATCATGAAGGTTAAGCTGAACCATGCCGCCAGTGAGTGTTGTCTTTTCTGTTATCTTTGAAAGCTTGAACTTTGAGCGCTCTGAGGTTATCTCGAAAAGCGTGAGCTTTCCTTTTTTTGGAAGCATACGATAGTTCTTTTTTGTCTTTGGGAGGGACACAACATCCATTACCCCAACAGGGTATGCATTGTCCTGCCTTGCGCGTCCGTCAACAAATACTTCGCGCTTTCCAAGGATGCGCTTGGTGTCGCGCCCGGTATCTGCCAACTTCAGGATATCACGAACAACAACCCCTAACGGGATGCACTGATCATTACCATGAGGCCCTGCTCTAGGGCTGATAACATACTTTTCTGTTTTTATCTCAACAGGAATGTGTTTTGATATACTGTATCTTTTTGTTCGGGCCATAGTACTCACTCTTTCTTTGAAACTGCTACAGGCTTTTCACTCGGCTTTGAGGGTGCTTTCTCCTCTTTTGGCGCCTGCGCTACATTTGCTTTTTTTACAACCGGCTTACCGCTTGAGGCGGCCTTGCCTTTTTTTCTCTTAAATGCCGTCATTCTCTTTGAATCCTTTGTTTCCGGCTCGATTATTATGACATTTGAAGGCACAAGCGGCACCTGTATCTCTGCACCGGCAACCTTTTTTCTTGAAGCTTCCTGAATAAATATTTTTCCTTTTTTTGCATCGACACGAAGTACATCTCCGGAGACGCCTGCAAACTTTCCGCGAAGAATCTTTATTTTATCGCCTTTAACAACGCGCACAGATCGGGTTCCAAACTCAGCTCTCAGGCTTTTTGAAAGCGGTGCTGACAAAAACACTCCCTTTACGTGCGCAGGGGCGTTATAAACATACTTTCTCTGCTTTCTTGGCTGCACACTTGATTTCCATGATTTTGAAAAAACACTCTTCATAACATCACAACTACAATACAACATTTGCTATTTTTCCTATTGAAGGAAAGCGCTCTACAGCTTCTTTTGCAACAACGCCTTTGATTTCCTTTCCTTTAGGCTCGTTTTTCTCGTCAATAATGACTGCGGCATTGTCTTCAAAGCGTATCATCATGCCGTTTGGCCTTCTATAGGGCATTGCCTGCCTTACTACAACAGCAGCCACTTTTTCGTGCATAAGCTTCTGTACTCCGCCTTTTACAGCGCAAACCACTACAGCGCCTACGCCGCATGCCGGCCTTCTTTTTCTTCTGCCACCGAATTTCTTTACAGCAATTATCTCAAGCATCTTTGCACCTGTGTTGTCTGCGCATGCAAGCCGTGTGCCTACCTGAACTCCTCTTGTCGGCACTTTGGATATTGCTTTCATAATTATCACTTTGCTTTTGTAATGTTCTCAATTACAACAAATTTTTTGGTCTTGCTTATCGGGCGGCACTCTGCCACTTTGACGCTGTCGCCTTTTCTTGCATTGATGCACAACGGGTTGTGAGCGACAACGCGCGATCTTTTCCGCATATATCTTTCGTATTTTTTAACTTTAATCAGGTACGGCCACTCGACTACTACACTTTTCGCAGCCTTGTCTGAAACAACCGTTCCGGTAAATATTCGCCCGCGCACCTTAAGATTGCCGTGGAACGGACAAAGCGCGTCCTCACATACACCTTTTGGTGCTCCAACATCAAGTCCGATATCTTTTGCTTTTTGCGTGCTCATTTTAACTCTCTCCATGTTTTCGCAAATTTTTTCTTTATTCTTTCTTCGGGTCGTCCGTAAAGTATTTTTCCGTTAACCTCAACAACATCCCCTTGCGGAAGATGTATGTCAAACATACAACTTTTTTTTTCAACAATGAATTCTTTCTTTCCTGTTTCAATTCGAAGCGTCTTTTGCGTTTCATCTAGTATTTTTCCTGAAATACCTGTTTTTTTTGGGTCGCTGCATTTTGAAACCGTGCACTCAAGACCGATAAGCTCATGGCGCATGACGTTTTCAGGCATGATACCGTAGGGCGAAGGGGTTTCTTTTGGCATGTGTTCCCTCCCTGCATATTGCCTCAGTATTCTATGCTTTCCTTACTGAACCCTTCTTTAATCAAAAGCTCGCGCACTTTCTGCACATGGTTTCCCTGAACTTCGATTTTGCCATTCTTTGATGTTCCGCCACATGCAAGCGCGCTTTTCAGCTTTTTTGTAAGATCCTTCAAACATATTGTTTTTTCATCAAGGCCTGCCACAATTGTGGAAACCTTTTTGAAGCGCTTTTGCACTGTGTATATTCTTATCTTCTGTGCCTCTTTGGATATTGTTTCACAGACACAAAGCTCTTTTGGAAGCCCGCATTTTGGACAAACATTTTCCATTTTGTTCTCAAACCTCATTTTTTGTTAGCTGAAATTCAGCCATTTAAACTCATAAATTTTTTTCGCGTGATTTCAATACCGTAAGTATCCTTGCGACATCTTTTCTCACTTTCCTGATATTTCCCGGATTGTCAGGCACAATACCCATGTATGACTTGCCCTTTTGTTTTGCGAGTTCAAGGCGATGCTCGGAGAGCTTCTTGTTGAGATTCTCAACGGACATGTCCTTGATTGATGCTTTTGATTTCAAAATTATTCACCTTTTTTAGGAGATTCTTTCTCAACAGATTCTTTGTTCTCTTTTTCTGCTGGTGCGTCCACTACTGCGTCTTTATCCGAAACCACTACATCCTTTTGCTTTTCAGGAACTTTTTCTTCTTTTACAGGTTTTTCCTCTTTTTTAGCTGCCGGCTCTTCTGCCTTTTTTTCAGCTTTTTCTTCGGATTTTGCTGGCTCGGTTTTCTTTTCATCAGCCTTTGGTTTCGCCTTTTCTTTTACAGGCTCTTTCTTTGGCGCTTCTTCTTTTACAACATCATCT
>JAGLMX010000109.1 GCA_023139785.1 Candidatus Aenigmatarchaeota archaeon
TCTTTTATTGTTACAACAGACGTTTCAGGGCTTAGAAGTGCAATTTCTTCATATTCATTTGGTGCAAGGTACTTGTCTTCGATTTTTACTATGTCTTTTTTGCCCATGTTTGTGCTAGGCACGTTTATTGCAATTATGGCGGTTCGTTCATCGACTCCTTTGAGCGCGCGAAGGACTTCAATTCCTTTTCCTGCATGGATGTGGTCTATAACAGTTCCGTTTTTTATTTTCTCAACATGAAGTTTTTGTTTTTCATTCATTTAATCAGCCCTAAAACAAGCGCAATCAGCGCCATTCTTGTCGGTACACCGTATGCGGCCTGCTTAAAATATGCAGCCCGCGGGTCTGAGTCAATTTCATATGAAATTTCGTCAACTCGCGGCAGGGGGTGCATTAAAATCATTTCTTTTTTTGCAAGAGACATGACTTTTTTGTCTATGATGGTACTGCTTTTGACATCCAGATATTCTTTTTCAGAGCCAAAGCGCTCTTTTTGTATTCTTGTGGCATATACTACGTCAAGTTCAGGTATGATTTTCTCGATTTTGTTTTCTTCAGTGACCAATATGTTTTTTTCGGCAAGGCTTTTGAGAACATATTTTGGCATTCTGAGCTGTTCCGGTGAGATGCAGTATATTTTGACATTATCAAAAAGCGAGAGGGCGTGTGCAAGAGAGTGGACAGTTCTTCCGTATTTTAGGTCTCCGAAAAGGCCTATTTTGAGTCCGTCTATTTTGCCCATTTCTTTTGTAATTGTGAACAGGTCAAGAAGGGTCTGCGTCGGGTGCTGGTGCCCTCCATCTCCTGCATTTATTACAGGAACGTTTGACGCGTTTGCAGAGACGCGCGCAGCTCCTTCAGAGGGGTGGCGCACTGTGATTATGTCTGAATATGCAGCTGCCATGCGTATGGTGTCTGTTAAAATCTCGCCTTTTTTGACAGAAGTGGCTTTTGCATCGGCAAAACCGACAACATTTCCGTCAAGGCGCAGCATTGCACTTTCAAAGGACATTCTTGTTCTTGTGCTTGGCTCGAAGAAAAGGGTTGCAAGTATTTTTCCCTTGCAGATGGATGTACCGCTCTTTATGTGAGAAATCATTTTTTCAGAAACAGAGAGAATTTCGTTTATTTCCTCGCGAGAGAAGTCTTCTATTGAAATAACGTTTTTGCCTTTGAGGCTCATAAGTATCGTAATATATTGGAATAACAGCTTTTTAAAATAAACGTCTTTTTCGAATGCATATATAGTCTGCTTCTACATAGTATCTAAAATGTGGGCGAATTTATCGTTTCTTGCAATCACGGACTTTGCGTTATTTTTGATTCTTGCATTAGTTTCACTTCAGTGGACGGGCCGCGAGAAAGCAAGGGTTCGGTTTTATTTTTCTATTATGGCGGTTTCCTTCTTTTTTGCAGGAGCTTACGAAACAGCTATGCTTTCTTCGAATGTATCGGCGCAATTTCATTATATTCATGTTCTTTTTTCGGCAATGGTGTTTTCTTTCTTTGCAGCAGAAATGTGTGGCATAAAAAAAATAAAGAGTGTTTCAGTTGTTCTTGCACTGGTGATATTGCTTGTTTCAGGCTCTGTGAACATAGTTCGCATGACCTATCTTGTGGCGGTTGTCATTAATTTTATCTCATTTTTTGTTCTTTTCGAGTTTGCGCACGGGCGGATGAAGACCACAGGGGTTCTTGGGCTTATTGCAACGTCTTTTGGGGCTGCTATTGTTTTTGCAGATGTACCGAGCCTGACATTTGAGAGGTTCTGGTTTGTAGCAAATATATTTTTTGGGGCAAGCTTTGCAGTGCTGTTATATAGTTCGCACAACAGCAAGTTTCTTTTGCCAAGAAATGTGAGGATTGTGTTTGATGAATCAAAGCTCTCTTTTTCAAAGGCAGTGAAACCGCTTTTATACATTATATTGTATCTGGCTCTTATGAACGTGGTTCTTGTGTTCGCAAGCCTTGCGCTTCATGAGGCAGGGCACTTTTTTATAGGTTCTATGCATTCATGCACAGGAGAAGTCGTCCTTTTTAATTCAGACAACACAGGGCCCTACACTATGTTGTCATGCCCGAAAGATGCTCCGATGAATATTATCAATATGGCAGGATTTCTTTTCATCCTGCCTTTTGCTGCAATGTTCTTTATGCTAAAAAAATATCCTGAAAGAAATTTTGGCCTGATAATCGTGGGCATTGCACTGGTCATGAGTTCTCTTGATTTCTCAGCGGCTTTGCCTGCCGATATTGTGCGTATGATTATGCTTTTAGGCACACTTTTACTGGGCATTGGCGAAGCGCTTTTGATAAGCGCATACATCTCACCGGAAAAAAAGCACAGGCACTCAATCATTTCTTCGGATTGATTTTCAAGCCCTTTAGCAATGGCAGGCCTGTTTGCTTGTTTTCAATAACTGTTTTGCCAGAAGGTAAATCTATTGCATTACGGGGGCTTTTTGAAAAGAAATATAGCGGAGTGTCGTTTTTACCTATTGTCTTGTGAAGATAGTATGTTTTGCCTTTTGTATTTTTGTAAGTGTAAACCCCAAAGAGACCCATTTTTTCACAAATTTATTCTGGTGCATAGGGCATATATAGTTTAGGGTGCGCGCGCAGGCGATTTTGATTTGCAGAAAGATGCATAGGTTTATATATTTCGCGTGCAGTACTTAATGAATCTGGCGGCCATGGCGGAGGGGTACACCCGATCCCATCTCGAACTCGGAAGTTAAGACCTCCAGCGATTTGAGTTGTACTGCCTTCGGGCGGGAACCTCATGACGCTGCCAGGTACTCATTTGTGTTGTTGATAATCGGCAGCAAACAGTAGGCTATGGCGAAACCAATTACATTTTTTGTATGAGGGATACGGCATACTATACTATTGAGTCAACTTCACATTAATGCCCTGGTGGTGTAGTCGGCTAGCATCTGAGACTGTCATGCAGCTGCAAAAGATATGTTTTGATAAACAGTGGCTGTGCAGAACTCTCAGGAGTCGGGTTCAAAAAGTGGTGGCGTAAAAGTTTATAAAGCTAAAAAAGCATTCTTCTATGGTGAAGGCATATTGCTTTAAATAAAAAACATCAGATATAATATCTGGTTATAAAAAAGATAATTGTTGTTTTTGCGCCCGATTTTGGAAATCCCGACCAGGGCGTGCTATGAGTAAAATATAGAAACTTCATGAAAAACAGAAGCGTGTTGGTATAATTTAGAATGAGTGTGGCTTGTGTTTTTGGTTTTTATAATTAAAATCAGTT
>JAGLMX010000011.1 GCA_023139785.1 Candidatus Aenigmatarchaeota archaeon
TTCGGCATGTGAAATATAACATAATCAAAATCCTCTATTTTCATGCCTGTTTTCTCAAGTATGCCTTTTGTCGCAGATTCTACATGCCGAAAATACGCTGGCTTGCCTGTGAACCTCCCACCGTGCGACGGGTACTTAGCAAGTTTTCTTCTCCAGAAGTCAGGAGTGTCGCTCGAAAAAGAATATGTACAATCTATTGTTGCAATCATCTCTTCTTTTTTTGCACCAATTATAAACGCTGCCCCGCCTGCTGCTGCAGAGTATTCAAGTGCGTCGCCGGGCGCGCCCTGTGCAGTGTCTGCGCCGATTGCAAGCCCGTATTCCATCATTTTCGAGCCCACAAGACCCATGCACATCTGCACAGCAGCACTTCCTGCCTTACATGCAAACTCAAGGTCTGCGGCAGTGTAATCATTAGACATCCCGATTGCCTCTGCAACGACTGTTGATGAAGGCTTTACAGCATAGGGATGGCTCTCTGAGCCGACATAGACTGCGCCTATTTTCTTAGGGTCAATTCCCGCGCGATGAAGCGCATTGTGCGCTGCATGCACCGCTATTGTAATTGTGTCCTCATCAATATTCGGAAGCGACTTTTCAACGAGTTTCATCCCTGCCTTTATAGCAGCCCCGTCCTTGCCCCAGACATCTGCTATTGTCTCAACCTTAATCCTAAGGCGCGGAATATACGCGCCATAGCCGACAATTCCTGATTTGCTTTCCATAATCTCCCCAATTTTTCGAGAATCAGAATGTGTATGTGTATATTGTGATTAGGGCCGAGAAACCTTTAAAAACTTAACAAAGAGGTGAACGGCTACTTCGACATATGACGGTGTGGTGTCTTGTTTATTTTCGAGCCATTTTCCATGAAAAATACAATATAGTAACTGTTGCAACTGCCATGAAAAAAACACGGCTATTGCCTGAATTTTCTTGTGCATGAGGAACCTCCTCTCTCGCAACAATTCCCTGTCCTGTCTCTTCAAAATCAGTTATTGGCTTTCTCTCTGCATTTTCCGGTGAAATATATGCTGTGTTTTCAACATAAACCCTGAAACTGAAAACCCTTGCCTGCGAAACAGACATAACTCCCTGCCCGCTGCCTGCAAGAGCCTGCAATGCAACTTCATAGTCGCCTTCTTTCGCACCCTCAGGAACACTTATCACAACACGGACAATTCTTGCGGCAGTAGGCGCACTCTGTCCCGGCAAAAGTAGGTTCTCTTTTTGAGGGTATTCAACTCCCTGCCCGATTTCGAATTTTTTTGGAATTGCAACAACATACCAGCTTTCCGGTTGCCTCAAAGGCTCAATCTCAACAAAATATTTTTCATCGCCTGTGTTCCAGAAAAGAATATCTACGGATGCATAACTTCCTGCAGATACAGAAACCGTGTCTGACTTAGGATATGTTCCGAGATTTAACGCATCTGCTTCTGAAGAAAATAATGCTGGCGCTAAAAAAACCAAAATCATCAAACAAAAACTAAGGCGCCGAATCTCCACTTATAACACCTGAAACGTATATTGTGCCATTATATGTACCTGCATATACAGGCGGCACATCCAGCCAGTACCATGTGGTCACGTTCGTGTTCTGGGGAACATTTTGCTTTAATGAAATATATGTCTCCTGCATGGCAAACGAAGACCCGTATACGTTTGCAGTACTGCTCCATGAAAAATTGATTATCGGAATATAGGAACCCAATGTTTCATTAGTGATATTTGTCCCCTTGATGTAAATGTCTGTATTGCAGCTCCCGGAATTGACTGTTATATTGTAAAGCCCCGCATTATTGCCTGATGCTGCGCTTCCAACAGTGTTTGGCAGAAGCTCTCCGAAATCTATGCCAGACCACGTTGTTGTTAAATCCGTTACACACCCAAAAATAGAAATTGTTGCGTTATCTGTATGATTTTGCGGCATCCCCACAGAAGTTCCGTTGAAAATAACACCAAGGCGCACATCCTCTCCAATAGTTCCTGTTGCATTAAGCACCCATGAAAGATTGCACTCATCACCTAAACTCATCACCCCGCACGTCTTCTCAGCTAACGGAATCTGCTCATCCACAAAAACAGGAATTGCGCCATAAGTTATGTTCACTGTGGTATCCGGGTCTGTGCCGGAAACATTGTACCTCACAGTTCCGTTCACAGTACCGCATACTCCCTGTCTGCACGTCACGCTGGCATTAATTGCAAATGTGTAATTCTGGATAACATGAGTTATTAATTCAGTTGAAGGAAACGTAAGATTGACCTCAAGATAAGGCTCGGAAACAGTCACAATCCAGCTCTCACTTGAGCCTGTAAAGTTCTCGTCCCCGGGAAATGTTGCATTGAAGTAATAGTCTCCTGCAACCGGAAGAGCAGTTGTGTTCTCAAGCGGGCTTGCTCCGGCGTCCCACTGCTTATCAACCCCGTCAGAATAGTTTGTCCGTATCCCGACATCCACTGATGACATGTTCTGCAGGACAGCGGTCACATTTACGTCCTGTCCGCCGCCTGACGGGAAGTTCGCGCGGCTGTCATTGACGTAAAGAAACACGACTGAATCTGCCTTTGCAACAGTGAAGTAAAATGGGTCGGTTAAGTTCTCTAACCCTCCGCTTCTGTTCGCATACTCCCTCCAAACATAATCCCCTCCTGCAAAAATGCCTGTCCACCAATAATAGTATTCTGTGTCTGCATTCCCGGCTATGCTATAATTATCAAACACTCCAGTAAAGTTGTGCTCAACGAAAACAGTATCCATTACACCTCCGGTCTCCCACGTCACATTGAACTCAAGGCTCACGATATCAAACGTATATGTCAAATCAGTGAAATTGGTTTTGTTAAGAGACCAGTCAGGCTCTGCAAAGACAAGGAGTATTGGCACAAAAGCAAGAAATAACAGAAAAGCAAAAAAGCCCTTCAAAAAAACATTTTCTGAATCCATCAATACTATTTTAAGGCTAGCACGTATTTAATTTTGAATAAAAAACAACAACGAATAAATTTAAACATATATACATCACAATAGCATAGACGTGCAAAGTATAGTCCATATCACGCCATATTTCTCAACAAATTTCGCACAACAAAATAAGAAGTTTTATTTTGTGCGACAGATAAGTCATAAGCGCATTGTTCAGGCAATGCAGCTGGAATGACAAGCAGGACAGTAAAACTAGCTCTGCTGTTGTATCTGATTATCTGACAATTCACTCGTTGAGAAACTATCAAAAGTAGGAGGAAAATAATTGATAGTAAAAATATTTTTATTAATGCTGATTATCTTAATCAGCACAGGCCCTGCAACCGCATACTGCGTTATTGCAGATGTGCCTAAAAATAAAGTACAAATACAATTTAATGAATCCGAAAAATGGGATTTGATTCTGCAACCGGGATTGCCCCTGCCTACAATATGGCAGGCAATTGAGGAAGCAGGATTAGAAACAAATCGTTCCGAAAAATCATTTCGGAACGAAATACGCCTGCATACACTGGCGTATATTATGCCTTTTAGCGAAATTATCCCATACACTCACGACCGCTCTATAAAAGAGGCTGCCATGCCAATTGATGCCGGCATGGATGAGTGGTATTGGGATTACAAAGGGTGTCTATCTCATTTTTCTAATTTTTTAATATCACATATCATTATATTATATATAATGTCATTCCTTAGTTCGATAAAAACAATAGACAATACTTATTGGCTATTTCCCTCAAGCCCTTCCAGAATTTCCTTTGCCCGGTCAACGCGCACTTTTTTTTCAGAAACCATAACCTTTACAACCTTGTCAATCATGTCGCCTGTCGCACCAGCCATAACCGCAACGTTTCTCGCATGAAGTCCCATGTGCCCACGCTGTATTCCCTCTGTTGCAAGCGCCTTGAGTGCGCCCAGATTCTGCGCCATGCCAACAGATACAATAATTCCTGCAAGTTCAGACGCTGATTTTACACCAAGAATCTTCACACATGCGCGCGCAGTCGGATGAACCTTTGTCGCACCCCCGACAAGCCCGACTGCCATCGGAAGCTCAATTGAGCCCTCAAGATCTCCGTCCTCATTTTCCCGCCATTTTGTGAGTGTCGTATATTTCCTGCCATAAGAAGCATAAGAATGCGCGCCTGCCTCTGTTGCACGAAAATCATTTCCTGTCGCAATCACAACAGCATCAATACCGTTCATTATCCCCTTGTTATATGTTGTCGCCCGGAACTGGTCAGCTGCCGAGAACTCATATGCCTTGACAACTCCTTTGACCACATCCGCACCGCCCATTGCATCCTTATCAAAAACTGCCGTAGCCCTTGCAAGGCGGTGCACTGCAAGGTTTGAAATTATGCGCAGATAAACTTTGCCGCCAGTCTCTTTCTCAATCACAGGAGCAAGAGTTTCAGCCATTGTGTTAACCGCATTTGCGCCCATAGCGTCCCGGCAATCAACAAGAAGATGTACTACAAGCATTTTTTCTGACGGCGTCTCAACCTCGCGAATCTCAAGATCGCGCGCTCCCCCGCCAAACTTGATAAGCATTGGATCCTGCGCATTGGCAAGTTCAAGAAGCTCTTTTTTCCTGGCAAGAATCTTTTCCTTTGCCTCTACAACATCAGACAACCCTGTAAGCTGAATCTGCCCAATCATAACCGGCTCGGTTGTCTCCGCCTTAAAGCCGCCTTTTATGCGCGCAAGCTTTGCAATGTTTGATGCAGCGGCAACAACACTCGGCTCCTCAAGTGCCATAGGTACAATATAATCTTTCCCATTAATCAAAAAGTTCGCAGCAACACCAAGCGGAATCTGCATTGTGCCAATAACGTTTTCAATCATAAGGTCTGCCTGCGAAAGAGATAAACCCTGCTTCGAAATCGCATCTTTTTCCTCGTCTGTCAACTCAGCAAATTCAGAAACGATTTTAAGGCGCTCTTCAAGTGAAAGCTTGTAGAAACCAGACAGCTTTGAAGTCTTTTCAGGCATGGCATGGGTTTGCGCCGAAACTTTAAATGAATTCGGAATTTAGTTAACCGCAAAGAACTCCTGATAAACAGCCCCTACTGCATCTTCACCAAATCTATTTTCTATGCCATAGATCATACTATCTTTATTCGCTCCATGATCCATTAGCAATATATTTATGTCTTTTTTGGCAAGCGCCTGCGCGACCCTGGAAGCAACACCCATTTGGCTCTTAAGGTCTCTGCCAACAACATTCAGCAAGGCAATATCTTCTTCAGCAACATAAACATTGTCTGCACCAGTCTCATCAGATATCTGTCCGATTATGTTGTTTAGTGTGTCAACCTCGAATTGGCTGTTGTCAAGAACAACGGATAGAATATCAATACTTGAAAGCATATGCTCATACGAAAGCCCGCCTTCTTCTATCGTCTGTAGAACGCGCCTTCCAAAGCCATGTTCCCGGTTCATTCCTATTTTCTCAATGTTCAGCATGCAAAATCCGCCTTTGTGGGCGACACCGACCAATGCATATTTCAGGTCATTCTCATTCAAATCCCTTTCCGAAACTATTTTTGTTCCGCTCCCAAAGGGGTTATTTGTGTTCAATACATCAATCTCAATGCCGCCCCGCATTGCAGGAATCATTGCTTCATTATGAAAAACATCAAAGCCCATGTATGTTAACTCCCTCAACTCTTTGTGTGTAATTTCAGGGATCCCTACAGGGTTCTCCACAATTCGCGGGTCTGCTGAGAAAATGCCGTCCGTGTCTGTCCAGTTCTCATATTTCGCCGCATCAACACCCACTGCAAGAACAGAGCCAGTAAGATCAGAACCACCTCTACTAAATGTTGTTTCATGCCCTTCTTTGTTGAAACCAAAAAATCCAGGGAAGACTATGACTTTCCCTGTATTTTTTAGCGCCGCAAGTCGAGCGTAAGACTCATCAAGAACCTGCGCATCTCCGTACTTCGAAGAAACAATCATCAAATCTTCCGGGCTAATGTATTGAGCGTCTATTCCGTTCTTATTAAAATGCTCTGCCATCAGGCGCGCCATAAAGTCCTCGCCGCGCGACTTGATAAAGTCAAGCCGCTGCTCGTCAGGTATTAAACTATTATTCAAACTATCTTCTAATTCAGCCATATTGCGCGCATGAGTATCGCCATAACAATCAATGCCTGTATCCGAAAATTTCTTCTCTACATCCGAAATTGAATACTTCCCGTCGCCAATTGCAAGAGAAATCAAAATATCTGTAAGTTTTGTCTGTTCAATAGTGCTGTGGCCATTCGGCACTTTTCCAGGCGCAGAAACCACAATATATTTTCTACAAGGTTCAGAAAGGACTATTTTCGTAACTTTGTCAACTTGCAGGTCATTTGCTAGTGACGATCCTCCGAATTTTGAAACAATATAGTTCTGCATAATAAGCCACCATACAGTAATGCCAACTAATGATTTAAATTTTTAGTGTTGTTGTACGTTTTGCCGCTAAGTAACGTCTTCACCCAAACACATTCTTAGGGTCTTTCCAGACACATAGGAAATTCAAGCTAAAAGATCAAATTGTTTGTTTATTCCAAACAGATATCAGAAATACTTGTTCTGTAAACCAATAGAATCCACGTATTCTCGTATATATTCACAAGGAACATATAGCTGCTCTAATTTATCCTTAATTTCTTCTTTACCAACAAAAATTTCAAAATCTGCGGTTACATGAAGGGTGTTGTTTGAAACCCCATAAACGTTGATGAATCCTTCAGAATTATGCACAAATCCAAACTTTGTGCCTTCTTCTAGCAGGATGTCTACAAATTGCTCTTTTTTGCTCGTCATGCCTGTCACGGATATTTCGTCAACGAATCCAAAGAGCGCATAGCCATTCAGCGAAATATATTTTCCTTCATCATGTAACGATCTGTAAATCATCAGAGACGTGTTCTCAGAGTCGCTTTTTTCTATCTTTTCAATTGCATTGCTTAAAGAACGACAATCTTCTTCAACCTGATCTATCAATGATTCAACACCCTCTTTCAAAGAAACTCCATTATGTAAATAACTCATACTACTAAAGAATAGATACAACGTTTTAAACCTTCTTCAGCTTGCAGAGACTTCATAACCAGCAATTTTTTTCTTCGCCCGCTCAAAAAATTCTCTCCCTCCATCATCCAAGCTCATTTCAATTGGCTCTGCTCCGCCCTTCCCGACCCGCGCAAGGATCCCCGCAGATGCGCCACCCTGCACAAGAGAAACAGGCAAAATTTCTTTTGTGCCATTTAGCACCGCGCCCACAGTGTCTACAATGCATGAAGCAGGCCCGAACTCAGTCGCACCCTTTATGTCAATTATATCCCACGCTGCATTTTTCAAAAGTTTCGTTATCTTGGATTTATCTTTTACCGAAAAACTGTGTACCTTGCCGTTAATTTTTATATTACTGAAAAGCGGCACCATTGCCTCGCCATGCTCTCCGATTACGTACGCGCCCTCAATTTCCATAGGTCTGCACTTCAGGCGCTCTGAAATAATCTGTCTAAAACGCGCCGAGTCAAGAAGGTTGCCAAACCCCATAACTTTCTTTTCAGAAAAACCAGTTGTTTTCTGCACCAGATGATTCATTACATCCGATGGATTTGTCACGGTAATAATTATCGCGCCTTGTGCGCACCTTTTCAGCTTATCTGCAATCCCTTTAATTAGAGCTTTGTTTTTTTCAAGAAGCTCCATGCGGTCGTGTTCAATCGCGCCCCGCGGCATACCGCATGTTACGACAACAACATCTGAGCCTGAAACTGCGCCATAGTCACCGGCAACAACCTTTGTGTCGCTGCGGCGCGCAACAGACTGCGCAATATCAAGCGCCTGCCCGCGCGCAAGTTCACGGTTTATGTCAACAAGAACAATTTCATCAGCAATCCCTCTTTGCGCAATTGTATATGCTGTGGCAGAGCCAAGCCGGCCCGCGCCGATTACAGAAACTTTCTTCATAGCAATTCCTTTCCGCTCAATAAGAAGGATATATAATTCTTTTTTTAAATATCCTGCTATGAGCGAATATCTTTGGGCAATTCTTTCTTTGTCAGCAGCCATGTTCCTGTCATCGCTTTACATAATGGACCGGAGGTTTCTTTTAAACCAGAATTTAAACCCATTTGTATTCTCTTCATTTGCAACAACACTTGGCGCATTCTTTGCCACGCTTCTTGCAGTCCTTGTAATTGGCGGAGTCCCGGAGATTTCAGGCAAGGCTCTTCTTTACGGGATTGGTATTGGGCTGCTCGGTTCACTTGGCTCATACGCTTACTACTACGCTCTTCGAAACAACGAGGCCTCACACGTTGCACCGTTCAGCAAATTCACAAGCGTATTCTCAATGGTCTTTGCAGTAATTCTTCTCGGAGAATCTGTAAACACAATAATTGTTGCAGGGGTCTTTCTTATAGGGCTTGGCGGATATTTTGCAACAGAGCGAAACAGGCAAGGCCATCCGATGATAGACAAGGCTGTCATCCTTATAGTTGCCGCAACTTTTTTCTGGGCAATACGCGGCATACCGGAGAAAATGATACTTTCTGAAATCCACCCGCTTGCCCTTGCATCAATTGCCGCACTCACACGATGCGCGCTTTCCCTGTTTATAGGGGCAGGCGTAATGAACAAAGAGTGGAACGCTTTTGCAGAACAGCTTAGAAAGAACGCCCGCGACATGAAACTTCTTGTCTTTCGCGGAATGGTTTCTGCAGCAAGCCTTACATTCTATTACTATGCGCTCTCCATGGCACCCGTCAGCCGCGTAGTTCCCCTTGCAAACACTGATGCAATTTTTACTGTAATTTTTGGCGGCATTATTTTGCGCGAAAAAAACATAAAGAAAAAGATATTCGGCGCAATCGTCGCAGTGATAGGGGCGTGGATGATTGTTATGGGTGGTTAAGGCCATTAAAAGCCATATAGGTCTTTGGTATCCTATAACGAAATACTTTCGCCAATATATTCAAGCAAAGAGAGGCACAAATAAATACCAAATAACCATACAGCCCAACCACAATTTGATTACCTGGTTGTTCTTATACCAGGCTCTTTAGAACCTGATTTCTCAAAAATACTCCCAAGCTCAACCATTCCTGACTTCTCATGCTCCTGCTTTATTGCAGATATAAGTGCATGCGCAAGCTCTAAATTCGTTATGAGCGGCACACCATAGGTAACTGTTGCCCTGCGCAATAAATAGCCATCACGCCTTTCGTCCTCGCCCTCTTTTTCATGGGGGATGTTTATCACAATGTCTATTTTCTTTTGCGCGATGTACTCTAGTATACAGGGGTTGCCCTTTTCGCTTATTTTTTTCATTGCAACAGAGTCAACGCCGTTGTTTTGCAAAAACCCGCTTGTCCCGCTTGTCGCATATATTTCAAAGCCAAGGCGCGAGAGTATTTTTGCATCGCGAAGTATTTTCGGCTGGACAGCATGGTTTGCAGAGATAAGTATTCTGCCAAACTCCACAGGCACTCCAAAGTCGGCAGCGCGCATGGCATTTATCAGGGTCTCTGAAAAGTCGCTGCCAATGCATGCAACCTCCCCGGTTGATGCCATTTCTATGCCAAGAACAGGGTCTGCGCCGCTTATGCGCATAAATGAGAATTGAGGAACCTTGATTCCAAAATATTTTGTCTTTGGTATCGTGCTTCCGACAAGCTTTTGCCCGAGAATAACATTTGTCGCAATTTCAATCAGGTT
>JAGLMX010000110.1 GCA_023139785.1 Candidatus Aenigmatarchaeota archaeon
GCGTCTTTTAGCTTGTCAAACATACACAGTAGTTGTGGGTTATGCTTTAAAAAAGGTTATTGATATGTTTTTAAAGAAACTAATATCTTATTCATAATATGACCACTAAAGAGGAAATAATCGGTTATGTATGGAAAGAATCACACTTAGAAGAAGTTATCGAATACTTATGTGATGCTGATTTGGAGCTTCAGGATTTTAAAGATGTGTTGAATGAAATTCATGAACCTGGAAAAAATCGCTTAGAACTCATAGCTACAGGGAGTTATAATTACAAGCTGCTTAAAACAACTCTTGGTAGGCGCGTAGAACTAACGAGTTCTTCAAAGATTTCTTGGGAACTGCTATTTGCGGCTTACAGGGAAGCAAAACAGGATGTTGGGTATTTCATGTAAGCGTTAGTTATGAATCTGACACTATGAATTTTCTGGATTCTGTGGCGAAATCTTTAGATATTATTGATTCTTCAAGTAATTTTGTGCCTTGTCATTTGTTAAAACAGCGTGATAGATAAATCGATCTTTGCCACCTAATTTTTTTATATAATCCGGAGGGCTGGGGTTGAACTGATATTCGCTCAATATTTTTTGAGTTTTCGACTGTGACATAACATCATCTAGTTCCTGATTAGGTGATTTTTTACCAAAATATTGTCTCATTTTCTCCCCGATGAATGAATTCACACAATCCTTAGAAATTCCGGCACATAATTTCATTTCACCCGGACTCGTCCAATGAGGGCCGACAAAATCTTCTGCCACCGTTATCTGAAAATATAGCTCTGCTTCAGGACATTCTTCAGATTTTTTTGAATATTTGACAGAGGTTTTATTTTCTGAAGGTGCGATACATTCACGAGTCCAAAGAGACTCTGTATTTTTGATGCCAAGCATTTCTTTTAGTATAGAATTTGCCAACTTTGTTTTATCTGTGGGGTTTAATGTGTTGGAATCCATTGTATCACAACTTAAGAGTCGTAATGCAGATTTATAAATATTCTTTTTTGCTTAAAACGCCCGGAATTTCCCTGTGCGCAATACTGTCTGCGTTCAAAAATTATTTTGGAAAACATCTTTTAATCTCGTTTACGCATTCCGGACATTCAGGACTGCCTTTTGCGTTGACAATACGGCAATTGCTGTTTTGTATACAGTTGTCTTCTGTCAGCATGTTGCAGTTGTTCGTATCAGAAACGCATACTTTCCAGTCAAGGTCATAGGTTGTTCCTGTACCGCACGTTACTATGTCGTGATTCATATAAAGGGAGATGCATATCATAACCAGCATAGCAAGAATTACGAACAACAAATACTCCAGTGCATCCTTTTTAGGCTTGAAAGATATTATCACGTCAATCGCAAGCACAAAAGCAACCAAAGCAAGACCTAGTCCTGATATGATTATAAGACTATTGGGCAGGGAATGGCTTTTTGTTATAGTCACCGCTGCAAGAGTGAATGATATTATCGCCGCGAATATACCTAAGAATTCTATGATTTTTATTTTGTTGTTTTGTATATCATCTTTTAGTTTATTAATCGCTCCTTTAAATTCTTCAGATTGCTTTTTAATAGATTCCGTCTCTTTTTTAGATTCTTTAAATTGTTCGTTAATTTGTTGTTGTAACCCTACCGTGTTAAGCATACTAATGTAATTAGGGTTTTCAGGTTCAATTTCAATAGCTTTTTCAATATCTTTAATTGCAGGTTCATATTTTCCTAATTTTAATAAAATAATAGCTTTAGTTATGATATATTTAGCATTATTCGGTTCAATCTTAATTGCTTTTTTAATCTCTTCCAATGCCTCTTCATATCTCTTAAGAAACCCAAGCATATTTACTTTTGTGTTTATGTATTTAGCATTATCCGGCTCAATCTTTATTGCTTTGTTAATCTCTTCCAATGCCTCTTCATATCGCTTTAGAGATGAAAGTATTATTGTTTTTGTGTCTAGGTATTCCGCATTATCCGGCTCAATCTTAATTGCTTTGTTAATCTCTTCCAATGCCTCTTCATATCGCTTTAGAGACCCAAGCCGATTTGCTTTTGTGTCTAGGTATTCCGCATTATCCGGCTCAATCTTAATTGCTTTGTTAATCTCTTCCAATGCCTCTTCATGTCTCTTAAGAAACCCAAGCATATTTACTTTTGTGTTTATGTATTTAGCATTATCCGGCTCAATCTTTATTGCTTTGTTAATCTCTTCCAATGCCTCTTCATATCGCTTTAGAGATGAAAGTATTATTGCTTTTGTGTTCAAAAGTTCTGTGTTTTCCGGAAATATCTTCAATGCTTCAATGTGAAATGCCAAAGCATTTTCTTTACCCCATGCATTACCTACAATCTCACTCTTGATGAAGTAAAGGTTTTCGTGTTTTTTTGCATTGATTCTTTTGTCTATCTCTGAAATGAATCTATCCGATTTTGTTTTTATAGGTTCTTTTTTGAATAAGCCCCCAAATTTGTAAATCTCTTTAATTTCATCTTCTCTGAATTTGCCCGTATATCTGATAAGCTTTCTGAAGTCAGGTAATGCTGCATCAATATTGTTTTTTTCAATAGAATCAATTATCTTCTTAATCAGATCCAAATTCGTGCTTTTCTTTGCCATACTCTAAGATATAAGAGAAAACAATTAAATAGATTCGATTATCCTACCAGAACCAACCAAACTTTGCCGCGCGATAATACTCGATAGAAAACCTAAACAACCCGTATCTCCGCCATATTAGTAACACCCGCCTTTCCGACAGAAATTCCCGCAGTGATGACCACAGTATCTCCCTTCTTTATGCGCTTGTTTTCAAGAAGCGCACGTATTCCATTGGCAATCATCTTATCACTCATGCCGGATGTTTTATCAAGCTCAAAGGATTCTGCTCCCCAAACCAGAGACAATTTCTTCCTGATTCGCGCATCCCTTGTGAAAGCAAACACCGGAACATGCGACCTGTAGCGCGCGAGTACACAGGCTGTGTTGCCTGTTGAGGTAAATGTAAGGATTGCTTTTGCATTCATGCGCTCTGCTGCGTTCGCGACCGCGTGCGCAACAATTTCAAAGACGCTTTCGCCCTTGCGCATTATGTCAAAGTTCGGCTTAACCGCATCATCAGCTTTTTTGCAGATTTTGTCAAACACTTTGACAGACTCGACAGGGTATTTGCCCTTTGCAGTCTCTGCTGAAAGCATTACAGCGTCTGTTCCTCCAAGCACGCTGTTTGCAACATCAGAGACTTCTGCCCGTGTCGGGCGCGGGCTGTCAATCA
>JAGLMX010000111.1 GCA_023139785.1 Candidatus Aenigmatarchaeota archaeon
AACAGGAACAGAAACGGAAACGGCGGAGGATTCAGCTCCGGTCCGCGCGAAATGCACGATGCAGTATGCGCAGATTGTGGTCAGGAAACTCAGGTTCCTTTCAAGCCAAGTGGCGACAGACCAGTTTACTGTCGTGAGTGTTACCAAAAGCACAGACCCGCAAGGAACTTCTGATTCTTTGGTTTACCAGAAAACAACGGTAACTTTTTAGGCGTTCCCGGTTTCGGGGGCGCCGTTTTTTTATTTTTTTTTGGATGGTTTTTGCAGAAAGTAATATATCCTGTAATGATATGTTTAGTATTCTGCGAGAAAACAATGAAGACAGAGAGTTAACAAGAGTGCTTATAGGGTTGGTTCTTTTGTATAAAAAGCATAAAATAGGCGGTTATCTTCACTTTTCAACCATTGCGAGTGCAATAAGCCCAAGAATATTGGTCAGCCAGTATTGTATCAGGCGGAATAGGAGCGCTGCTGTAATTGCGTGCTCAAGAGGGATGGCGAACATCAGAAGCATGCCTGCAAGGGATGCGTCGTAGGTTCCAAGCCCACCGGGAGTTATCGGGAAAGAGCCTATTGTGACTGCAACAGTGTATGCAAGAATCAATGCCGGCAAGTTTATCGTTTGCCCGATTGCAAGAATAACAAGATACAGTGTTGCTATTTCTGCTGCGATTGAGAGAAGCACGTACATTTGAGGGATTAAGACAGACCTTTTCCAGAATATTGCGTGTGCCTGTTTGTGGAATTTATGGATTGTTTCACTTGTGTTTTTTGCACTTTTTCTGTGGTGTATGTGAATTTCAATTTTCTCAAATGAGCTAAGAATTGCTTCGAGGGCGCGGCATACGATATGTATGTGGGTTGGATTTTTTGAGATAAAAAGAGATATAAATGCACCGGCTATTGCTGAAAGAACCAGGGCGCCTCCTATGACATAAGGCATGCTTCCGTCAGGATTTGTATATGTGAGGATTGCCGCACTTAAGAACATGGTGTATATAAATGGAATATAGTGTAGTATTTTTTGTACCAGAATCGCGGCGAATACCGTAGTTTTTCTTAGCCCGGCATGCTTTGATATTAGTTCGGCTTTTACAATCTCTCCGCCACAGCCGACAATAGGGGTTATGTTGTTCAGGAAATATCCGGCGATATACAGTTTGAACAAAAACCATTTTTTTGCTTTTTTGTCAAGAATATACCAGGTTCCAATGGCTGCAAAGGCATAGGACATAAAGAAGAGCGCTATGGCCAGAGTGATGTATGTTGAGTTTGCGTGCGTGAGAATTGAAACAAAATTTGTGATGCCGATTGTTGCAGAGAATACTGCAAAAATTATTGCTCCCAGTACCATGGCGGTAGCAATGAATTTTATTTTAATTTGCATAGCATAACTTCGCTTACAAGTATATATAGAGTTTTCTTTTAAGCTAAGTATATGATGGTTGAAAAAGAACTTCAAAAATCTGAGTTTGATATGTTTGCATCAGAGTTTGAGAGGACTCGGCAAAAGCCGTGGGCGGAGGTTACAGATTTTCTTGATTCTTTTGCAGAGGATTCTTTTGTTCTTGATATCGGCGCAGGGGGCGGGCGCCATGCGGGGTATGCTGCGCAAAGGCATCGGGTGGTTGCGCTTGATATATCGCGCAAGATGATTCAGATTGCACGGGGAAAGGGGGGGCACTGTGTTGTTGCAGATGCGGGGCAACTTCCCTTTAAGGGTAGGTCTTTTGATGCTGTGACGTATGTTGCGTCTATACATCACATCCGGACGGAGGAAGGGCGGAGAAACTCGCTAAAGGAGATTAAAAGGGTTCTTGTACCTAAAGGTCGGTTTATTGTGAGTGCGTGGGCGCGCGACCAGAAGAAATTTGCTGCGTTTGTTGATGAGAATGGGGATATAGAGCATACCTGGGATGGGATGTACGCGCGGTTTTATCATCTGTTTTGTGAGGATGAGTTGCTTGGGCTAGTAAAGGATGCGGGGTTTAAGGGAGTGCGTGGGTGGCGCGAGGGGGATAATTGGTGGGTTGTTGGTGAGGGAGAGTAGGGTGTTTTGTGGTTTCTCGCAGGTCTGGATTGGATATAACTTGCGGGGCTTTGAGACGTTTGCCGAAGACAAAATTTTTGGAAATCCGTAGGTTTCCTATGAAAATACCTGTTAAGTTCCCGCTTATCTACAAAACTAAAGCGGCGAGGGAGCGAAGCAATCGAGAGTTCGAAAGCCTGCCGTAAATCTGGTTGTCGCTGTAGTTTTTTCTTACAGGGGTAATATTTCTGCTGAAAGCAGGCAGAATAGCGATGTGGAGGCGGCGTAAAAATATAACGGTGAGAGGCCATGAAAACATAAGAGGCGAATTCTATACGGGCTATATGCATGGACGAAGAAAAGTTGCAAAAGCTGATTGCAGGGGAAACACATAGCGTAGAATTCAAAGAATCTCTCTGCCTCATAAACGAAATTGGTCAAGCAGTTTCTGCATTTTCCAACACAAATGGCGGCATAATCCTTGTTGGTGTCAAAGATAACGGAAAGATTCTCGGAGTGCAAATAGGAAAAAAGACTCTTGAGGATTTGGCTAATTATATCAAAACAAACACGGATAATCACGCATTTCCAAAAATCTCCGTTACTGATGTGGACGGCAAAAATGTGGTTATTGTTGAAGTCAGGGAAAGCGACGAAAAGCCGGTATTCTTCAAAGAAAAAACTTACATTCGTATGGGAAAGTCAAAGCATAAATTATCTGCCTCTGAAATACGAAAACTGGCAAAGGACTCCGGAGAAATGGTTTACTGGGACGAGAGAGCATGTAAAAAGGCAGATTTGAAAGATATTGATTGGGATTTTGTTAAAGAGTTTTTTATACCAAAATATGAGTCCGCGATTAAAAAGAAAGTTGCCGGCAGTGATAAGGATCTGCTTGAAGCATTGGGCTGCATTAAAGACAACAAGCCAACAAATGCAGGCATTATTCTATTTGGAAAAAATCCACAGGAGTTCTTCAGAAACAGCTACATTGCATTAGCAAGGTACAAAGGGTATAAGGAATGTGCGGAAAGGCTTGACTACAAAGAGTTTACAGGGAACCCCATAAAGCAGATAGACAACTGCGACGGGTATATAAAAGAGCATATATCGACTATGTCTCGATTGCATCCTTACAAAGCCGAAAGAGAGGATATTCATGAATATCCTCTATTTTCAATACGTGAGTTGATTGTAAATGCCGT
>JAGLMX010000112.1 GCA_023139785.1 Candidatus Aenigmatarchaeota archaeon
CAGGGGATATTATGAGGTTATTTATGCTTCCGTAGACAGTTACAACAAACTCATCGGTCTGATTTGTTGAATAACATGTGTCTTGAGTCTGGTTTGCTTTCCATGTCCTGATTCCCACATCATAGTCGCATCCTGGATTGAAGTCTATGTAGTATTCGGTTGAGTTCTTGTTGTCGTAGGTCTCTTCTTTCCATACGCCGGTCTCGTTCTGGAACCAGAACGAAATGTTGCCTGTTGTAATGTCTATTGTGTTTGAGAGGGCATCATAATCGTAAACGGTTATTGAAAGATTTACAGTTCCTGAAGACCTGTTGATTTCTGAATTGTTTCCGCCCTCAAGGTTCAGGCTTATTTTGTCCTCAGTAACGTTGTGCCAGTTGAGGCTGCTTTCTGCAGGGTTGTTGTTTGGGTCGGTTGTGTTGAATTTGTAATACCATGCACCTATGTCAGAGCAGGTGTATGTGTTTGTGAAATTCATGACTGTGTCTGAGCAGTTCTCGCACTGGTCTGTGTCTTCCTCAACCCAGAGTCCTGTTCCGTTGAGCCAGAAACTTATTGTCAGTGTGTCGTTGTCAACATCAGTTACATTGACTGTGTAGTTATAGGGTGATGCACCCCATCCTCCGGTGGTTGGTACGACTGCTTCGTCCTCGAATACGGGTGTGGAAGACAGGTAGAATAGTGCGGTTGTGTTGCCGTAGTTGTAGTATGATTCATTAGAGAACATTGTCACAGTGTAGTAGCCTGTGTCTTTTCCTATTGAGTCCCATGTGCAGTTGTACCAGCCGTCACCCTCTTCCTCTGTGCTCCCGCAGGTTTCGGTTGTCCCGGTTCTCTGATTGGTGAGGTTGAAGTACATTGTTGAAAGGCCGGTCATGTTGCTGGTGCAGTCATCTGTTGTGTTTCCCCTCAGACCTATTGAGACTCCCTGAGTGTAGTTTGTATTGCCGTCCGGTGTGTCTATGTTGTTGTTGAGGCTTCCGTAAATGTTGACATGCAATTTCGTGAAACTTTCGGTATCATTGTTGTAAAAATATATGGAGGATATGTTCACTTTCCATTCCTGTTTTCCTGTAGGATAATCACATGTTGTGGAATCCGGATTAAAGTCAAAGTAATAGTGGGTTGTGTTCTTAGAGTCTGTGGTTTCCGCGTTCCATATTGTGTTGCCTGTGTTGTTTCTTATGAACCATTGAACCTCTGTAGTGGTGAGATTAGTTGTGTATGACGTATTGTCAGAATCATACAATCTCAGGGCAAGTGTCCGTGTACTTGCTCCTGTTCGGTTCACAACAGAATTATTTCCATCTATGTTTAGCATTGCCACGTCGTCTTTTTCAACTGTGAAACTTCCGCTTTGCAGGGATGAGTTTATGTTCCCTGACTGGTCGGACGCGTTTATGATGTAATGCCATGTGTCTATTTCAAGCTGAGTAAAGTTTCTCTGGAAGGTTGTTTGATTATCATTGCATGTTTGGCACGTCCATGTGTCTTCAAGAGCCCATGTTCCGGCACCCTTTTTCAGGTAAAAATTCACAGTGACTGTGTCGTTGTCTTCGTCACTCACGTTTATTGTGAGGTTGAAGGGGGATCTTGACCAGCCGTCTGATAATGGTGAGACCTGCATGTAGTTTGACTGAGGGATTGATGAGAGGAAGAATTCGTTTGTGCTTAGAGTTGTTCCATTCCAATATTGGTCGGGATTGTCTTTGGAAAATGAAATATGAGTTATGTTATACCAGCCATACGGGTAACCACTGTCTGTATTTATCGAACAGCCAAAGCTGCTTGTTGTGGCACACGAACCATACACAGCCCCGCCATGCTCCATGCGAAACTCAATGCCAAACTTTGACGGGTCTGTCTTGTCGCTTGAACAGTCATCAGTCACAGTTCCGCTGAAAGCTATGTTTGAGCCTCTTGTAAAATTCTGGCTGAACGAAGACATTGCTGAGTTTGAAAGGTCTGCCATCAAAGTAACATTTTGTATGGCTGTAACGTTATCAAAAACGTATGCGTCTGCCGAAGTCCCTCCGTACCATGAATGGTTCCCAAGGAACCATTTGCCTGTGTCTGCACACCAACCCACATTTGTAAGAGTCCTGTTTATCCAGCCATCGTCTGAAGTCAATATGGGCGGGGCTGACTCATAACTGCCATAAGTAAAGTCATCAAGCCATATTTTACTGTTTGAGTTATTTGCGTATGTCTGGTTGTCTGTGTCAAATGCCCTTATACTAAACGTCGTTGAAACCGACCTGTTCACTACGGCGCCCAGGGGTGGCCAGATAGATGTGACAGACACATTGTCTTCTTCTATGATGTATGTGTGCCCTGCAAGTTCTGTTGCACCGTCGTCATTTGTTGTATTGAACTTGAAGACCCATGTGTCCATGTCGTCTGGCTGGTAGTCATAAGTGAAATTCATTACTGTCCACGAGCCGCATGAAGAACACGTATCGCTTGCCACTAATGTGTAAACTGACGCTGCGCTTGTCTTGTGCCATAAGTAAACTTCTACATCGCGGCCAAAGCGGTCTCTCACTTCTACTGAAAAATTGAACTCTTCTCCCCAGCCGCCGAGTGTAGCTGATGAGTCTGCACTAATGTAAAGTGTGGAATTGATTACAAGGGGTGTGTATGTGTATATTTTGGACTTCACAAAAAGGTCTGTTAATTCACTGAAAATCTTTCCGTAATCCCATGTATAGTTTATTTTGCTTATCGTGACATTTGCGAACTTGTCTTCTGTGCCGTCTGCATGGCTAAATAGGTTTATTTTCCTTGTTGCAGAGACAAACCCTGACGCGGGCCAGTAATAGACATCCACATCGGAGCCATAATTGAAAAGAGAATAGTTCTGCCAGAATATTTTTTGGTTTTCATCATCATCTTTCAAATAGACGTATCCTTCCCCGATAGTGATGTTGTTTGCACTCCACTCATAATACAAGCTCATATTTATGTTTGAAATTTTCTGGTATGGCATTGACGGGCTGTCAAAAAGAGGCTCAATTTCTGTTGAGCACGCTTCGCCAGAAGAACATGAATATGAAACGCTATCAAAATAAGATGTTGTGTTTCTTGTGTCTCTCTCTGATGCAACACGAAACATCTGCTTTTCGGTCTCAGTACAGTTTGCAGTGAAGTTGAACTG
>JAGLMX010000113.1 GCA_023139785.1 Candidatus Aenigmatarchaeota archaeon
TAGTGAAGCCATGTGAATAGTTAAAAACCAATTTTTATTAGGTTTCGCCAAAAGTTTAACAAAGCCCACAGATATATCTCTAAGAACATCATATACATCATGAATCCTTCGACATGGATGAAATAAGCTGTGACAAAGCATATTCTTCAAAGGAAAATCACAGGCTTATCGCTCAAACAGGTGCAACGCCTTACATCCCTTTCAAGAGCAACGTAACAGGCAAAGCAAGAGGCTCTATGGCTTGGAGTAAAATGTATCATTTCTTCATGCTGAACAATGAGGAGTTTATGGAACACTACCACAAGAGAAGCAATGCAGAAACCACAGCACACATGGTAAAGTCAAAGTCGGTGACAGAGTAAGAATCAAGTCATGGACAGCACAGGTAAATGAGGTCTTGTGCAAGATAGTTTGCCATAATATCTGCGTTTGTATACAAGAAGCTCAAGAGTTGGGGGTGAAGCCGAATTTTGCAGGCACTAAGTTTTAGTCAAAAGAGATAAAAAGATGGCATTCTAATACACATTATGGGCAAAAAAACGGAAAATTGGGTTAATCTAATGGGCAAATCTGCCATAATCATATTCGTTATTCTTCTTGTTTTACGTTTTCTAAAGGTAATTTGATGTTTAATTTATATGGTTTCTCTTTAGGAGATATTGGACTTATCGTAACTGGAATTATCTCGATTATATATGCTATATTCAGATTGGGAAAAGAATATAATGAATATCAAAATACGAAAAAGAAAGTAAATGAAACAGAAAATCGGGTTAATGCGATTCATGAAGATGTTACTTTTATGAAAGGCTTTTTTTCTAAGAGACTTGATGCTAAACAACCGAAGAGGAAAGCAAAAATAAATATAAGGTAAAAATATGCTCACAAGAATAGAAAAATTTAGAAAAAGCGAACTTCTCGATAGATATAAGAGGAACTCAGTGCTTTCTCCACAAGAAATTATGGAACTGAAGGATTTACTGAATCGTGATGATGAACTTTCCGAGGGGGCGAAGCTAATTCTCTTACTTGGTTTGGGAGCTCTTTTAGCTTACGTTTCATCCAAGAAGTAATATTCTGTGTAAAAAGTCAGTCAATTTTAGCACTTTTTACACAAAGCCATCAAAGCCAAAGAATATTTAAGTCATGCACCTCTTAGTCAATTCAATAAGAAAGTAACAATTCTTAAAGATAACATCTTATTTAAAAGAAACATGAGCCTAACAGAGATAGTAGATATAATTCTTACAGATGAAATTATTGCAGGAGCCGTTGCAGGTTCGATAATAATTCCTTCTATTCTACTATTCTTTAAGTGGTTCTGGTCTGTGATGGCTAATCAATCATATAAAAATAAACTTATGGGTGATTGCAAGGAGAATGATGAACTTTGTTTGATTTATCTTAAAGAGTTTTTAGACGCTCAAAAATCAAATACATACTTGCATAAAGAACCAGATTATGACCCTCCAAGAACAAGCAACCATTATGGCAAAGGCATTAATATTCCTCGTGTTTATGCTAAGTGTGATGTTGAATGCATGAACGATTTTGTAAATGTTATGGGTTCTGCAGGTAAAACCCGTGGAATAAAAATCGCCTCCGTAGAGAAGGAATGGACATGCTGGGATAACCCGATTGTATCTATAGGAGGTAATTTTGTAACAAACAAAATCTTAGAGAAATGCGAGCCAATTTATTGTGATGTCGCTCCTGACAGTTTTAAGTTGCGTAATATGAAAAAATCAGTTAAATGCAATGGAAAAGATTATGGATTAATAATGAAAACCAAAAATGTTGAACAGAATCTAGATGTTTTTGTATTAATGGGTTTGGGTGTTCGTGGAACCTCTGCGGCAGGGTATTTTTTTAGAAAATATCATAATCAAATAGCAAAGTTATATGGCTCAAGCCCATTTGCTTTACTATTAGAGTGTGAACTAAATCAAGGAAGAGAAGATGCTCGACTATTTGATTTTTATCCAGAACCTTCTTGGTACAAGAAGTTAGTATATTTTTTTATTTGGAAAAAATTTAATAAATATAAAAATCAACAAATGTCGTATGAATCAAAAAAATCAAATATGTCCCCTGTGTGGAAATATATTAGAAAAAATTGAATCCTCTGAATGTGCGGACTACAAATATGTTGGTACTGAAGTACCGATTACGAACGTTAGGTTTGCATGCAAAAAATGTGATTCTTTTTATTGAATATACAACCAAATTAGAGATTATTAGATTTACTACGTATAGTGAAGTGTGCCACACACAGACATTCTAAGAACACACTTCGTTCGATTAATAGGAAATCCTCTTGCAGATATCTCCATCCAAATCGGGTTACTCCCTGCTTCTCTTAACGCCAACGTTTGATGCCCCTGCAAGATTCTGACCACCTACAAGTGCATGCGCACATACACACGCACTAGAAAACTCCGCGCCCCCGTCTTCTGAAACCTGCTGTGTTTCTTTTGTCAACACAACGTTCTTTAGAAGATCCTGAACAGTGCCGGAAAAAACCGCATATCGTGCAGGAGTAAGAACCCCCTTGTCCACAATAAACGCATTTCTAAGCTCAAAACCAAATGTGCCTGTCTCAGGGTCTGCTGTTGCAATCCCGGCATTTTCCACGAAAATTCCTTTCATGTCAGAAAGAATATTTTCCAGTTTTTCTTTCCCGGGTTCGATAACAAGGTTGTGCGCACCGCAATAGGGGCTTGATGTGTAGAGTTTTTCAGGCCCGAGCGCGCTCGTACGAAGTGCGCAGCCGTTTGAGGATTCATTAAAATAACTTGCATATCTCTGATCATAAAAATAGTCTTTGAATATTCCTTTTTCAACAACTTGTTTTTTTGCGGTCTTGTTTCCTTCGGCATCAACGGAAAATGAAGCCATAGCGTTGTCAAGGCGCCCGTCTACTGATGCAGAAAAGCTCTCTGATGCAACGCGCTCGCCCTGCTCTTTGAATGCGCCGATGCCGTCAAGCCTTGCTTTGCCGGAGGCCCAGAAGCCAACAGTGTCAAGCAGGAGAGAGCCGAAAACTTTCGGGCTAAGCAGGATATCATATTTTCCGGTTCTTATTTTTTTTGGCTCTACAAATGCAGAAACCAAATGCATTTTCTCATTAAGCCAGTTGGAATATGCTTTTTTATC
>JAGLMX010000114.1 GCA_023139785.1 Candidatus Aenigmatarchaeota archaeon
CTCAGGACACCGCCAAGCATCTCAAAACCGCCTATAGCCGGCTTTGATTGGCGAAACACAAAATTAGGCATAAGGCGCAGCTTTGCTGCGCGCTGTATTGTGCCAAGTATTGAAGTTCTTTTTTTTTCCTCAACTGCCTTAACATGATCCTCATAATTCTCAACAAGCCTGTATATTATGTTGCTTGAAAATATTGGTATTTTCGCCTTTAGAGCAGCTTCCTCTGCCTCAGGCAAAATCTGTGTATTAAATGCAAAAATAATCCTGTGCTCATCTTTGACCTCTTCAAGCGAAAGAACCTCTTTTTTTGTTACATGCCCGACCTGCGCACGCCTTATAGGTATATTCTTCTCGCGAAGAGTCTTGACAAGCGCCTCAAGGCTTCCAAGAGCGTCAGCGCGAACAATAACACCATCCCCGTCCGTGGTTATCTGCACTTCTTCTATCTCTTTTTGTACCTCTTCTTCTGAGCCATCAAGCCCGGAGCCTCCGTGAATTGAGATAAATGGTACGCCTGCAATTACATCATCAATACCCTGTGCAGAAATTTTCACACCTGATGCCGCAGAAACCTCCTTTACAGCAACAAACTTTTTCTCTGCGCGAATATCTTTCATTGGCGCGGTCTTAAGAAGCGCCTTTATTTTTGTCTTGACAACCCCTTCCGGGTGCCCGATAACAATAGAATCTCCTGCGCGCATGACACCATCATAAAGTATTGCATCAATTGTCATGCCAAGCCCTTTAACAGGGCGAACCTCAAGTATTATTCCCTTTCCGCGCTCAGTCTCCTTTACCTCAAGCTGGCTTCCAAGGTATCTTTGTGCAAGGCCTGACAACATTGCAATAAGGTCTGGTACGCCCTCGCCGGTCATTGCAGATGTTGGAATAATGGAAACTGTCTTTGTGAAGTCATCAACGCGGTCATAGCGCTCTGCGTTGATGCCGCGCTCGTACAACGCACCGATAAGCTCATATATCTTCTTATCGAGCATCTCCTGAACACCTGATGTCTGTATTTCAAAGGTTTCTGCAAAGGGTGCATCTTTTTTTACCTGCCAGCCGCCAATCCTGTCAATCTTGTTTGCAGCAATGACAAACGGCGTCTTATAGCTCTTAAGTATGCCTATGCTCTCCTCTGTCTGGGGCTTTATGCCCTCGTTTATATCAACCACAAGAATGGCTATATCTGAAAGCAGGCCACCACGCTTTCGAAGTAAGTCAAATGCCGCGTGCCCCGGCGTATCAATGAAAAGAAGCCCCGGAATCTTCAGGTCAACCTTAAATTTCTTAAGAAGATCTCCCGAAATCTCCTGTATTTTCTTTGCAGGAACTTCTGATGCGCCTATATGCTGTGTTATGCCGCCTGCCTCGCCTGAAGCAACACGGCTGCGCCGAACATAATCCAAAAGCGTAGTCTTGCCATGGTCAACGTGCGCAAGGACAGAGACAATAGGCTGGCGTATTCGTGTCATAGAAATCACTAAGAGTAATTGGAGAATAAATTTTAAATGCAGGATAACCAATTGCCGGAAAAGTGCGCTTCATAATCTGTATAGCGACGTCCTGCAAACATCAGACATATATACGAGTTTTGTCAAGATATTACTATGAACCTATTAAGCAGAACAATAACAGGAACTCTTGCAATTCTTCTGGGGCTATATCTAACCATACTTGGTTTTTCTGAGCGTTGGGTATTACTTTATGGAATCCCTCTTCTTATTATTGGAATTGTTATCCTTTTCAATAAAAAAGAAGACGATATTGAAAAAATAAAAACCAAAGCAAAGCGAGGTGGAAAATAAATGACAGACATAATTGTTACAACAGGAACTGAAATTCCGGGGAAAAAGATTGTTAAAATCCTCGGAGTTGTCAAAGGCAATACTGTAAGGGCAAGAAATATCGGACGGGATATTGGAGCCGGATTAAAGAACATTATCGGTGGAGAAGTTAAAACATATACAGAGATGACACAAAATTCAAGAGATGAAGCATATAATAGAATGGTTAATGAAGCCGTAAATTTAAACGCTGATGCAATTATTGGTGTTAGATTTACAACCTCAATGGTGATGGCAGGAGCTTCTGAAATGCTTGCATATGGAACTGCAGTTAAGATTCGTAAATAGCTTACAAGTTATGTTCGAATTCAGACAACGAACCAAAAAAGAAAAAGGCGCGCGTCAATGAAGTTAGTCAGCTATAATAGACCTTTAAATTCTTCTACAGTAATTCCTGTATCCTTGATTAGGTGTCTTAGCAATCCGGGCTTACGAATTTTTCCCACCAATTGCTTCATATCTATCTATCGAGCCTTGTCTTTCTTTTCATCTAATTGCTTTCAATGACCGAAACACTTAAATATTATAATGAATATATATTCATTATAAAATGGAGGTGTATACTATGCCAAGACGAGATGGAACAGGACCAACTGGACGCGGACCTAGAACAGGAAAAGGATTTGGACCCTGTGGCAGGGGTTCAGGTTTTGGGCAAGGTATGGGTGGAGGCTTTGGCCGAAGATACGTAGAACCGGCAACTTTAACAAAAGAAGAACAAAAGAAAGTTCTTGAAGCAGAACTAAAACAAATTGACACAGAAAAACAGGAATTAGAAAAAAGGCTCAAAGAAATGGAATAGTGAAAAATAATGCCAAGGCCAAGACTTTGCAGAAGAGTGGGGTTTCAGCCAAAGATAACATACTTTAAGCCGGCAGGAATCAGAATAACTGGCTTAAATGAATCGATTCTCACTCTTGATGAATTTGAGTCTGTGAGATTAAAAGACCTGGAATGTTTTGAACAGGAAGAATGCGCAAGAAAAATGAATATCTCGCAGCCAACATTTCATCGTCTGGTCTTGGCTGCAAGAAAGAAAATAGCTGATGCCCTTGTAAACGGCAAGGCAATTAAAATAGAAGGCGGGGTCTTTGAGATGGCACTTGCAGGAACCAACAGAAGGGGGCGCGGCATGGGCTTTAGAGGGCCTGCCACCATGTGCAAATGCTCCAATTGCAGCTGGCAGGAACCCAAGGAAAGAGGAATTCCGTGCGCAGGCAAAAAATGCCCGAAATGCGGCAGTGCAATCATAAGAAGTGATTAAGGTGAT
>JAGLMX010000115.1 GCA_023139785.1 Candidatus Aenigmatarchaeota archaeon
GAAATCGCAGCCCCAAAAAGAACGCCAAGAGTCCCGCCTATAAACCCAATAAGCCCTGCATTAAAAAGAAATATCAAAAGAATGTCTTTGTTTCGTGCGCCAATCGCTTTCATGATTCCTATTTCTTTTGTCTTCTCAAGTACGGATGTGAACATAGTGTTCGCCACACCGATAGCCCCAACAAGCAAAGAGACAGCCGCAATCGCCAAAAGAAACATCTTCATAGTGCCCAGGGCCTCTGTTCGGGCATCCTGTATTTGCTTGTTTGAAGTAATTGTAAAATCCTTGGTTTTCTCAGTTACATGGCGAACCGCCATGAGCTTGCTCTCGATTTTTGTTATTGTTTCATTCAGCAGTTCTTCATCCCGTACTTTGATGATAATGGTATCATAAACACCGGTTTTCTTTTCCTCAAGCACCTGGTATGCCATTGAAATAGGCATATAAACATTCGTGCTTGTGTCATCAAGAACCCCCACAACTCGAAATGCGCTATCTTCTATTGTAATCATTTTGTTTATTCCAATCGGCCGATCAAAATATGTTGATGCAAGGCGCCCTCCGATAATCACCACATTCTGGTCAGCAGAGTCAAGCATTCTTCCTTCTTTTATTTTGCTTGTTGTTATTTGAGACCACACTTTTTGGTCCACGCCTGTCAAAGAGACACTGCCTGTTTTCCCAAGATATGATACATCAACGTTTCCCCTGATGTTTGTATCAATAAGTGAGATATCCGGTATTCCTCTTAATGCCTGAACATCTGTGCGCGTTAGCGTTATCTCTGCGTCTGTTGCTTGGGAGACATCATATCCGCTTTTACTTCCGCCCCTCATACCAAAAATACTCGTCCCCTTGGAAGCTCCGGCAGTTAGTGTTATTATATCTCCTCCAAGACCGCTTAATTGGCTGTCCATAGACTGCTGCAAACCCTCACCAAGAGACATAATGGCAATTACAGCGGCAACGCCTATCACTATTCCGGTTATGGTAAGCCAGCTTCTAAGCTTGCTATGCAAAACCATGTTTAGGGCGTGCTTAAAGCACTTGCTTAGTTTCATTTCTTGTCACGGCCACTCATTTCTTTTTTCTTCCGATAAACTGCCTAAAGGTGTATTTTGGATCCATCAATTTTCTTCTTTTGTATTTCTTGTAAAGAAATGCCGAAATCACCAATATAGCGATGGCAACAAAATAGTTATTGTATTTCGACAAACCTGTTTGAGTATTCATCGAACCGCGCTTTGTAAACACTTGATCACTTGCAGGCGCCATATCCATGGATGCAACATCCACATCCTTTTCAATAACATGCCGCGCACCCAGGGTATCAGTATAAGCAATTTGAACAGTTAGTGTTTTTGTTAACTCCGCAGATCTTTGCGCGAACCTTTGGCTCATATCCCCGGCAATTGCGTCTTCTGTTTTTTGGAACTTTGTATCACTAGTCGAATCCACAGCATTCAATAAAGATTTCAAGCCAAAACTTGCGACCGTGTAGTCTCCCTTGTTTAGGTTTCCGATTATGACTGAACTTGAGCCACTTACAATCCATCCTTTTTGCTCAGGAATAATCACGAATACAGAGTTTGCAGGATTGCTTCCGATATTTGCAACACTGAATGAGGTCTGGCCAAGTGAGCTTTCAGAAAAAGCCACATCAAAATCAGTCTCTCCGCCGACATACACGCCTGCAATAGTTGATATCGTTTTAGATGAGCCATTTGCGTATTCTTCGTATGTCAGGTACAGGTTCAACTGATACAATCCAAGCACAGCATTTGTATCAGCAATTACCTGATATTCAACGTCTGCACTGCCGCCAACATCAATGTATTTTATATATCTCGTGTTGTCGCTTCCAACAGGAAGAATTATCTTGTCCTCATTCTCCCAGCTGAATATCAAATCATTTAATGGAGCATTTCCGACATTGCTGATTGTGAATTTCATACGGCTCTGATTGCCCGGGACAAGCAGGGTTTTATCAATATGAATTATTTCGGCCACTTCTTTATTTTTGACATCTATAGGAATGTTTTTTTCGCTCACATAATAGGAACCTTCTTCATAGTATTTCACTTTCACATTGTAGCTCCCGGTCGGCGCGCTCGAATCAACCATCATTCGATATTTTACTATCTTCATATTTTCATCATAGTAGCCCTGGTATCCGGTAATTGTTCCAATATTCTGAAGCGACGGCTCTCCGGATACAAGCTCAAACGGATATTCAGGAACAATCTCTATTATGAAGTTGTTTGCGGCATTTCCTCCTGTGTTTATCACACTTAAGCGCATATCAAAGATATTTCCTGCAATAGCCGGATCCGGATCCTGATTCACAAGGCTAATTGAAATCGCAGTGTCATCGTCCAGGCCGGCATAAGCCATTGGAACAAAAAACACTAATGCCATTACTATCAAAACCGAAAAAATTGTTGATTTCATTTTTTATACACCTCTTGATTTTCACGAACACTTTTTATTTGGCCATCTTTCAACTCAATGATTGTACGAGCGTATTTAGCAAGGTTGAGTTCATGAGTGACTATAATTATTGTTTTTCCCTTCTCCTTCCACAGCCTGAAAAGAAGTTCCATTATATTTTTGCCTGTGACGCTGTCAAGAGCGCCCGAAGGCTCATCAGCAAGAATTATTTCAGGGTCGCATGCAAGGCCTCTTGCAATTGACACCCTTTGTTGCTGGCCTCCTGAAAGTTGCGCTGGCCGGTGATGCATTCTGTCGCCGAGATCCACGATGTTCAAAAGATCTCTCGCTCTTTTAGCGGAAGTAGATTCATCAGATTCCATAAATTCTAACGGAAGCATGACGTTTTCAAATGCAGACATTGACGGGATCAAATTGTATTGCTGAAAAACAAAGCCGATTGTCCTGCCGCGAAAAGATGCCAAATCTGATTCACTCATCACACCAATATCTTTGGACTTAAGATATATGCGTCCTTTTGACGGAATGTCAAGACATCCCATAAGGTTCATCATAGTTGACTTGCCGCTTCCGGACGCCCCGGTTACAGCCACAAAATCTCCCTGCTTTATCTCAAGGCTTACGCCTCGAAGGGCAGGCACTTCTACATCTCCCAT
>JAGLMX010000116.1 GCA_023139785.1 Candidatus Aenigmatarchaeota archaeon
CTTCAAAAGCTTGAAACCGAACCAACTTGATCCTCTAGGGCCGGTTGCATAGAGGTTTCATGATTCAAAAAACCGTGTCTTTTCATAGAATTCTTCGGTCCCTTTTAATATTACGTGGTTTTTGATTATCTCCTTTATTAGTGCGGCATCTTTATCAAAAGCACCGATTTTAACACTAATATTTGAGTGCACACATTCAATTCGTTCTTTGACATTTCTTTTTTTGGTATCAACATATATGTCAATGTCGCTACCCTTTTTGGCAGTTTCTTTTGCATAGCTTCCAAAAAGGACAATCAGTTTTTCATCGCATTTTTTCAGGATATCTTCTATAATTACATCGAGTTCCGGATACTTTTTCAGGAGTTTCATTAGTTTATGCCTTTCGGCGTTGAATACATAGTTTTTTGCCTGTAAATTTTTGCGCAAAAAGAAAGCCTTATTTTTCCCTTCGATCTGAAAGTCTATCACATTTTCATTAAGCAGCGCACTAAGGCGCCTTGAGATTGTTGTGGGCGCCTCATCAAGCTGCTTTGAAATGCTGCGCAAATGATTCTTTCCTTTGAGCAGAAGCAGCACTATTTCGTAATCTATATTGTTCCTGTTTTGGTACATATGTACCATTATTGGGACAATAGGTTTATATGCTTTTTGGGTGGTGGAAACTACACGGGGGCAGATATGAACTCGTGCATGTATGCGGTTCACGATTTTATGATGGATTGAGGATACAGACAAAAGATGGAGAATATGAGTTTCGACATAATGCGCACGAAGGCATAAAGTTAAATAGATCCGCAGATAAGGCGCATCTACGATGCGCCTTATATTAGGCAATTGACTCTTAGCGTTTAATGTTTCCCGTAATTGAAATAAATATAACTTTTTGTTCGCGGTTTTTGAAAGGCTACTTTCTGTATAATTTGTGGGTCAATGTATAAAAAAATAGACAATCGTTAACTTTAAAAATATACAATTGTATAAAAAATTATGCAGTTTAGAAACTTTGCAGAGAATTTGCTTGGCTCGAAAATAAAAATCAAGTTGCTCAAATACATTCTTTCAGAAGAAGCAATAACAAGCGAGCGCGAGATAGCACGGCTTATAGGCGTTTCTGCAGGGGCTGTAAACAAGACACTTAAGGAGTTTCACGGCCTTAATTTGATAAGCCCAATGCGTATTGGTAATGTGATTGCATGGCAGCTTAATGAAAAGAGCTATGCGTATAAGTATCTTTTGGATTTTTTTATAAAACTAAAACTTGGGGAGACCCCTGTTTTTGCCATAAAGGCAGACATAAAGACTTTGGCTCATCGCCCTGAAATAAAAAAAGCCATTCTGTTTGGTTCTGTTGCAGAGGGCAGGGAAATGCCTGAAAGCGATATTGATGTATTTATTCTTGTCGAAACTGAGAAAAATAGAAAAGATGTACTGTTCAGCACAGGCAATCTAAACAACAGTTGTATTCAAAAATACGGCAACGAATTAAATGTTCATATTTTTACTCTAAAAGATATGAAAAATCCGAAAAACAAAAAATTTATTGAAAATGTTATGAAAGGAATTAGAGTGATAGAAAGATGAGAACAATAAATGTGGACCGTTCCAAGGCAAATTCTTATCTCCAGAAAGCAGAAGAATGCAAAAATTCAATGAAGAGAGCGTTTGAAGCCGGCGAGTGGAATGCATGCGTGATAAATGCAATACATTCTGCAATATCTTCTGCGGATGCACTATGCGTTGCGAAACTTGGCATGAGAAATGCCGGCGAAAGGCATACTGATGCATTGATTTTGTTTTCCAGAATAGAGCAGGGAAACGAAGAGTTCAAAAAGAGCGCAAAGCACCTTTCAGAGTTGCTCAGAATAAAGACGGATGCAGAATATGGAGAAAGGCTATTTTATGAAAAAGATGCTGGAATGGCCGTCAAACATGCCGAACGTTTTTTAAGTTTTGTAAAAGAGAAAATTCGAGAATATTAGGTGCTTTATTCTACAAAACCACCCAATATCTAAAAGCAGAATCAAAACGAAACAATCACCCCCGTACTTCTAAAACACGAACTGCTGCAAGAAAACATTTTTATAACAGCCAATATATTGAAATACTATGCTTGAAAATCGAAAGGAAATTCTGAGTAAATTAGTTGGCGACACACCCGTAACCGATAAAATCATCAAACTTTCAGAAATTGTAAGAGACATCCCTTACGGAGATATTGGTTCAAGAGACCCAAAGGACGTTTACGAGAAAAATAAAGGCACTTGTTCAGGAAACATGAGCTGTTAAAGGAGTTATACAAAGAGCTTGGGATTCCGGTAAAAGATTTCGTTGCAAATTATAAATTCAATAACCCACAAATTGAGTATCCGCTTGAGATCAAAAAGATGTTAAATCAACTAGAGATACTTGACCCCCATAACTTTTTCAAGATACGGGTAGATGACAAATGGATATGTGTCGACATTACGTGGGACATGCCGTTGAAAAAGTTCGGTTTTGTTGTCAACGAAAATTGGGATGGAAAATCAGATATGAAACTGTGTGTTGTGCCCATTGAGATAATTGAAACAAATAATCCAATTGAGTTCAAGAAGAAAAAGATTTGTGAATTGCCCAGGCATGCGCAGTTAGAAAGAAAACTCTTTCTAAAGAAAATGACTGAATGGCTGGATTCTGTACGATAACATTAAGATACGAGTTATAAACTATTTAGAAACCTTATACGTCTCCATCAGCTTCTTCTGCATTTCCTCAAGCCTCTCACGCACACTCTTCTCTTGTGCATCAAGGCGCTTCATTCTTATTGCAGCGGTTTCTTTCTCATCCTTGAGGTTTTCCTGCACAGTTTTTTTGTCTGCCTTAAGAAGTATGGGCCCTGCTGCCTTGAAGACATCACCGGTGGAAGTATCAACTGCTTTCCCAGCGCGCTCAAGTTCCAGAACCTGCAGTGCGCTCTGCTCTTTTTGCATTGCAATTGTCTGGTACTGCTGTTGCAATGCCTGAAACTGTGCACTTAAATCAGAAACCTGGTCACTCATAATCTACACCTCTTTTTTAGCTGTTGCATCAATTGTCTTCTCACTT
>JAGLMX010000117.1 GCA_023139785.1 Candidatus Aenigmatarchaeota archaeon
TTTCGGTCTATGCCGCGCGTTCCCTCAAAAATCTGGACAACAACTATGTCGCGTGATGTATCCAGAACCTGTCCGCTCTTGATTTCACCGGAAGGTGTCTTTATGCTGACAAGGTCTTCATATCCTATTTCCTCTGTCTTTTCAACAAAAACAAGAGGTCCTGCAATTTTTGAAATTGTCTTGTATTCTTTCATAAATAATCACCATTTATTTCAGTTTACTGAACTCCTTTTTCATGTCAGCCTCAATTGAACTGAGGAGTTTTTTGTAATCGCGCTCGAACTTGACCTCGGCAATCCGGTTCTTTGACTGTATCTCAAGGACATCTACTGCAGGAACTCCTGCATCAAGTGCCTGCTTTGCCATGCTTTGGTACATTAAGATTGTTTTTAGCATCAAGTGCGTTTTCTTCAGGTCGCAGTATGTGTCAACCTCGTGGAAAGCGTTCTGCTGCAGGAAGAATTCCCGCAAAAGGCGCGCGACCTCAAGTGTTACTCTCTCCTTTTCAGGAAGTGCATCGCTTCCAACAAGCTGCACTATTTCCTGAAGCTTTTCTTCTTCCTGAAGTATGCTCATTGTCTGGCCGACAAGGCTTGACCAGTCACTTGCGACATTCTTTGTGAACCACTCAGAAAGTGTGTCCCGATACAGGCTGTATGATTGGAGCCAGTTGATTGATGGGAAGTGCCTTCTTTGCGCAAGCTTTGCGTCAAGCGCCCAAAATGTCTTTGTAACACGAAGTGTGTTCTGTGTGACAGGCTCTGAAAAGTCCCCGCCAGGCGGGCTTACTGCCCCGATAACCGTTACAGAACCCTCTTTGTCGGTTCCAAAAGGTATGACCCTTCCTGCGCGCTCATAAAACTCTGCAAGCCTTGTTGAAAGGTATGCAGGGTATCCTTCTTCCCCGGGCATCTCTTCAAGACGGGATGAGATTTCTCTCATTGCCTCAGCCCACCGTGATGTTGAGTCTGCCATCAAAGCCACAGAGTAGCCCATGTCCCGGTAATATTCTGCAATTGTGATTCCTGTATAAATTGACGCTTCACGCGCAGCAACAGGCATGTTACTTGTGTTTGCTATCAAAACAGTTCGGTTCATAAGCGGCTTTCCGCTTTTTGGGTCTGTAAGCTTAGGGAATTCTGTAAGAACTTCGGTCATCTCATTTCCGCGCTCTCCGCATCCAACGTAAACTATTATTTCTGCATCAGCCCATTTTGCAAGCGACTGCTGTGTGACGGTCTTTCCTGCGCCAAAAGGTCCTGGTATTGCCGCAGCACCACCCTTTGCAAGCGGGAAGAGTGCATCAAGTATCCTTTGCCCTGTGATAAGAGGGATTTCAGGCACAAGCTTTTTCTTTGATGGCCTCGGTATCCTGATAGGCCATGTGTGCGCAAGCATTAGAACTGCTTTGCTGTCAAGTTTTGCAACCGTTTCATCAACAGTATATTTTCCACTGGAAATATCAGTGATTTTTCCGCTGATTCCGGGCGGAACAAGAATGCGGTGCGTTATTCCGGGGCACTCCTCAACAGTGCCGATGATGTCTCCCTGGGAAACAAAATCTCCTTTTTTCTTTGTGGCTTTAAAGTCCCACTTCTTTTTTTCATCAAGCCCTGAGGCGTTTACACCGCGTAGAATAAAATCCCCCATCTGCTTTACAAGCGCTGGCAAAGGGCGCTGTATTCCATCATAAATGGATGTCAAAAGCCCGGGTCCGAGTTTCACTGCAAGAGGTGTGCCTGTTGTCTCAACCGGCTCGCCAGGCTTGAGGCCGGTAGTATTTTCATAAACCTGAATAACGGTCTTGTCTCCAAGAATCTGGATGACTTCACCCATGAGTTTCTCTTTCCCGACGCGGACCACATCATACATCTTTGCGTCAATGCCTGTTGCAACAGCGACAGGTCCCGCAATGCGATATATTTCGCCTTTTGTTGTCTTCTGCGTTTTGCCTTTCATATAATATACACCTCTATCATGATCTATTATCTATTTCTTTTCCCAGACATCCACACCAATTGCCCTCTTCACAAGTGCGCGCAATACTTCTGCGCTGCTATTGTCTTTTGATATTGCGACAACAACAGGTGTTGTTGAGTTTCGAAGTTTTTCCTGAAACCGCAAGGTAAGTGATTCGACATCACTTTGCTTTAGGACCAGCACACCGGTCTCCTTGTCAGCGAGCGCAGATTCTATTTTTGAAGCAATTTCACTGTCTTTTGCGTTTATGACATTTCGTACTCCTGCAAGATGGAAACCAAGCGTAAATTGCTCGTCTCCGACAACAGCGATATTGAACACGGGGTTTGTTTCACTCATTTTAACACCTTATGCAATAAGATTTTCGGTTATAACGTCTTCAGGAAGGTTGAAAGCATGAACATGGGCAATTAGCCTTATGTTTTTATACTCAATTTCTTTTGATAACATGAAGCCGAGAATCGGATTTATTGAAAGCGGGTGCTGGTGAAGCATGCGATCTGCCTTTGCAAGCCAGCATTTGTCAAGAGCTGTCTGTATTGGTGACATACTGCCCGCGTCTTTGTATTTTTTTATGCTTTCTTCAAGGATGCGCCCATAATGTGTCTTTTTTATGGCAATGCAAAGCTCATCAACAGACGGCGTTGCTGCAAGCATTGACAGCTCTGTTTTCCCAAGGTGCGCGCCCGGATATAGTATGTGCTTTAGGATATCTTCTTTTTTGAATCCCTCGCGTTTTAGCCGGAATATCAACTTTAGGTTTCGTATGTCTATCTCTGTTTCTATGAATGCTCTGATGATTTTCCCTTGCTTTGGCATATTTTCTGCATGAGAAAGCAGGTCTGAATAGTATGCCTTGTCAAGCACGTTTTCTGCATCACATAAACCTTTTGCATTATATGCCTTTATGGCTTCATCAGCCCCGATGATGTAATTTTTCTTTTTGGCTAACTCAAGCAAGTCTTCAACAGTATTTGTTTTGAAAAGCTCCTCAACAAGAGAACCGGATATGTTTCCGCATGGAATAAGCGCGCGCTTTGTGTCCTCAAGCGGAATTTTTGAGTGTTTTGCGCGCATCAGGGCTTTAATGTTTC
>JAGLMX010000118.1 GCA_023139785.1 Candidatus Aenigmatarchaeota archaeon
TACACAAGCCCCGGAAACTGTTCAGGTTCATACTCTGTTTTTTCAAGGCTCATTGCAAGGCGCGATAAAGGTATCTTTGTATCCGCCGCGCAAGTTGCCACAACATTATGTATTGAAATAGAGTCAATCATATCTTCACCTCAAGAAAAAAACTGTGTTAATTTCATTCGCACACAGTTTTAGTGTATGTGTTTCTGGGTTTTAAAAACGTTTCTATACTTTTTGCATTTACATGCATAAACAGTTACTTTAATTTGCTAATAATTTCGCTATCATCATTCAAAAAAGAATCTTCAAACGTTTCTTCTTTTTTGGAAGCATTTGTTTTTTGCATGCCATGAATTATTTCTTTCAGCTCACGAATGCTGTCAACAAGGTTCGGCATGATGTCTTTGAACGCGCGCTCAAGCCCCAGTAGTTTTGGCTCAATCTCATCAATCCTTGCGTGAAGCTCACCTATTCTTTTTTCAGCGTCTGCATCAGTAGTTTCTCTCGTGGATTTCATCGATTCAAGCCCGGTTGAGACTGAATTGAGCTTTTCTGCAAATCCAACAATGCTGTTTGTGGATTTTTCAAGATCTATTTTGAAGACCCTCATTTTTTCATCTGCTATTGAGTTGACAACTTCCTCAAGTTCTTCAATATTTATTTTATCGAAACCATCGTCCTTTCCCTCGAAAACTTGCGGGGCAACAATTTTATTTTCTTCCGGAAGTAGGGTCAATGGCTCTAGCATCTCCGCATTAGGGGCGCTCCCCTGAAGTGATGTATCCTCATTGTATGCCTCAGTGCCAACCCCTGACTTAAGGGCGCTGTTCAGCGCAGCATCAATTTCACGAAAACTATACCCTGCTGATTTCAGGGTCTTGATTATTTCTGCTTCAGGCATGCCTGCGGCTGCATATTCGTTTACTTTTTCAACCGGCGGCTTGCGCATCGGTGGCGCGGCAGGTGGTGCATTGTGTTTTTTTAGCCTTCCGAAGAGTTCAAATTTCATATAGCATTCAACTTAATTTTTAGACACAGCTTACTGTGGTTTCTTTCTAAGCATTTCATCAACTTCTTTTTTTGTGACAAACTTTGTAAGTATGGGATTAATGAGTTCAATATAGTTTTGAATCTCCTTTAGTTCTGTATGGGCGACTGACTTTTTTATGTCCCTGTGTGCTGCCTGGATGTCTACTTCAAGATTTGCGACGCGGTCCTGCATGAGGCGAAGTGTGTCCTGTACATCACGTACCTCTTTTACTGCTTGGTTCTTGTCAAGTATCTCTGATTGTTCTGCTTTATTTACCCGTCCGTCAACATTTCTGAGGCGTTCTTCAAGAACACGAATGCGCCGCGTATTATCATTCAGCCTGTTTGAGACTTCATTTAAAAGATTTCCGGATTCACCTGTACCTAGTTTCATAATAACTATTTTAATGGTGAAGACGTATATATACTTAGAGTACCCCATAAGGGGTGCTGAAATGCAGGCCATAGTACCTTGGTTTTGTTGCGTGCAAGCAGGCTTTGAACACTAAAAAACAGCAAGGGATGATACATGAAAATATGCGACTACGACTATGTCCACGATGGGAGACAAATAAAGGTCAATTGCCTGAACTGCGTTTACGGGGCTAGTGTAGAAGACTTTGATGTTTGCATGGCGCGCACTATAGACAAGATTCTTGAAGTGCGAAACGCGAACTCCGTGGTTCTTTCACAGACGCGTGACTTTGAATATGGTTATGAGGAAACACAATATCTTACTGAGATTGCACATGTATTGCGCACACTTCTCGAAGAAAAAAACGTTCTGAAGCTTTCACACTTTGGAGCGTCAAAACACAGAAGATATAGTTCAAAAAACTTTGCTTTTATACAGGAAATTATGACAAGCAAAATACGCAGGGATCCGATAGGGGCGTACGTTGAAATTGTGCGTGAAATCAGGCGCGTGCATTCAAGAATGATTCATGCACAAACAGAGGAGAAACAGTATCTTGAGCCATACCTGAACAACGTTCTTATTCCGATTCGCGATGGCCTCCAGAGTACAAAAATAATACAGTTTGCAGAGCCCAATCTTACAGGATATCATGTTGGTGACAGGGCGCTTTACCGCGAGATATTTCATCCGGTAATACGCCCGAACTTCATGCTTACGCGGTACATGATGACACCCCCGCAGAATGCGAGGGAAGTTGAACGCTACGACGTCGAGAACATAGAGGTTCAGATTTACCGCAAGTACGACATGCTTGAGCGCTACTATCATGTCCTGCCACCGGAATTTACATTAAGTGAAGATGAATACACACTTCTTGATGTGGCACGGCAATACATGGCTGTGCACAAGCCGACAAAGTCAGAGTTTGCAGAGCCTGAGCGCATGCGTGACGTTTTTTACAATATAGGGCACGACATGCTTTCCGAAATTGCAAAGAACATGAATATTGAACTTGATAAGGAAAAGTTAGACCTCCTTGCAACAATACTTGTTCGGTATACTGCGGGTTACGGGGTTCTGGAAGTTTTGCTTTCAGACCCAAAAGTGCAGGATATTTACATAAATTCCCCGGTGGGCGAGTCACCGGTTTTCCTATTTCATCAGGATCATGAAGACTGTGTTACAAACATAATTCCGACAAAAGAGGATTCGCTTGCATGGGCAACGCGATTTAGAATAGAGTCCGGCAGGCCGCTTGATGAGGCGAATCCGGTTCTTGATACTGAGATAAGCATTCCCGGAGGGCGGGCAAGAGTTGCAGCAATTACAAAAACACTTTCTCCGGAAGGCCTTGCGTTTGCCCTTCGAAGGCACAGGGACAAGCCATGGACATATCCCTTATTCATAAAGCACCGCGCACTGACACCGCTTGCTGCAGGTCTCTTAAGCTTTATTATTGACGGCGCGCGCACAATACTTTTTGCAGGAACCAGGTCTTCAGGAAAAAGCTCGTTTCTCGGGGCAACATTGACAGAGGTAATGAAAAATCTTCGTATAGTTACTATTGAGGATACACTTGAGCTTCCGACTGAGCAGCTTCGTGCACTCGGATAC
>JAGLMX010000119.1 GCA_023139785.1 Candidatus Aenigmatarchaeota archaeon
GGGTTTGTAAGTGCTTTCTGGACGGCTTCGTATGCCCTGTTTTCTGTGTCAGACTCGCCCATGCCTATCATTGCCATACCACCGGAGCCCATGACAGACTTTATGTCTGCAAAGTCAAGGTTTATGAGACCCGGTTTTGTCACAAGCTCTGCAGTTCCTTTAACTGCGTTGACAAGAATCTCGTCTGCTACCTTGAATGCTGTGTTTATAGAAACATCAGGAACAATTTCCATCAGTTTTTCGTTTGGTATGATAATAAGTGTGTCAACAGATTCCTCAAGCTTTTCAAGGCCGAGCCTTGCATTTTCAGCCCTGTGCTGCCCTTCCATCTGAAATGGCAGGGTAACTATTGCAACTGTTAAAGCATTTGATTTTTTTGAGACTTCTGCAACAATAGGTGCAGAGCCTGTTCCGGTTCCGCCGCCAAGGCCGCATGTGATAAATACCATGTCTGCGCCAGCAAGAGCTTTTTTTATGGTTTCCTTGGACTCTTTTGCAGCAGCTTCACCCACTTTGGGGTTTGCGCCTGAGCCAAGGCCTTCTGTAATCTCTTTTCCGATAAGTATCTTTTCGTCAGCGTCAGTATAAAGAAGATCCTGCGCATCGGTGTTTATGCAAATTGTTTTTGCACCGTCAAGTCCGACCTGTGTCAGGCGGGAAATTGTATTATTTCCTGCGCCGCCGCAGCCAACAACGACAATCTCTGCTCTCCTGTGCTTTAGAACTTCCCTAAGCTCTGCATCGCTTTTGTGGTGCCTTGTAGGCAATTCCTGTTTTGTGCCGGCATCTGTATCCGGTCTTTCAAGTGCGCTTTGAATTATGCTGTCCATTTAATCAGCCTCGTGATTTTTTTACTTTGTAAGTAGATGTTCATAATGAGTACAAAACCTTTTTAAGCATTTACTTGGGCGTCTCTTTCGCCGCAGTTTGAGTGTCTTTTTCGTCCTGCTCGGAAAATGAAACCTCTTTTACGCCTTCAACATGCTTCTTTATGTCGTTTTCAATTTTTTTCCTGAGGTCATCCGGCACGAATTTGAAGAACTCTTTTGGCATTGATATGTCTGCATGGCCTTCTGACAAAGAGGACGCTATCTTTTCTTTGAGACCGCCAAAGTAAAATCCTGTTATGACATTGATTTTCTCCTTTGGCGCAGTGATTATCCCCAGAGTCTTAATCTCGTATTCAAGTATTTTTCCGGCAAGAGGGTGGTTGAAATCAACACGGACTCTGCCTGATGACGCTGAAAGTATTTTCCCTGACACATTGTTGCCGAGTGTAATGTATTGTCCCGGCACAGGAACTATTTTCTCTTTTTGAAAGTGCGCAGAAGGCATAATTTTTATGAGGCTTGCGTCTCTTTTCCCAAACCCGTCTTCCTGCGAAATATCGGCCTTTGCTGTTGCGTTTGCGTCCACTTCAAGAAGTTTTTTGTCAAGGCCTGATACAACATACCCTGCACCCACAATAATGCTGACTGCGCCGTATTTTGTATCTTCCTTGAAGATATTGTTCTCTTTTGCAAGGGACTCTTCTGTTGTGTCAAATATCTCTTTTGTATCTTTTACACGACCTGTGTATTCCAGTTTGACAAAGTCTCCTTTCTTCATGCAGGGCAATCGGTTCTGAAAGAATATAAATATATTGTGCGCTTGTCTTTTCGCTGTTTATACCAATTTAAATCTTCAGCCAAAAGTATCTTCATGCCAAAAGACTGGAGAGACTCGCTCGACACTGAGAGCGCGCATGACCTGAATGACCTCATAGTCTCTGCGCTCAAGCACAGGCAGGCGTATGACAAGTCCGGTGACCCGCGGGTTGCGCAGTTATGGCTTGCATTTGTTGAGCTATACAAAAGGAATGCTGCGCTTGAGAAAAGGCTTGAGGCGTGTGAAGAACGGCTTTTCGGGAAAAAAGAAAGGTCTTCTATTCTGAATGATTTAGAGAATTATTAAATGCCTGCTGAATTTCTTGAAGTAAATGCATAGGCCTCTCTTTTTGCAAGATTTTTGGGCAACTCTGCGAAATAAGCATCAGGCAAAGAAAGCAGGTATTCTTTGAGTTCTGTATTATTTTCAATGCCCCTGGAGAATGTGAGTAGTATTTGCCCTTCTGGCTTTAATGATTTCATTGCATCCGCGCACATGTGCATTGTGTGGTTTTCTTCAGACATTTTTTCAACCCAGTCAGCATTAAAGCATGATGCGAGTGTAAGATCTGGTCTGTAGTGATGACTCTGTAATGCACTTCTTCCATCCAGCCTTCCGATATCTTTGCCGCTTGGAGAATCATATGAGAATCGTCCGCAGTCTGTTCCAACTACATTTCCGCCATACGTTGCCAATGCGTCGACACTAGCACCTAAATAAGAACCTATGTCCAAGACGCTATCTTCAAGATTTGATTTGTCTAAAGCACGTTGTTTGATAAGATGCTCAAGTACAAAATATCTGTTTACTGTGCTATCAAGAACATCCTGATTTTGTTTTAAGGTTTCCACAAATTGTGGATAGAATATTTTTGAAAACACACCCGCTCTTATTTTTTCATACGTTCCAAAGTCGTTTTCCCATTTTTCAACCAGTTTTTCTGCATCAGCTAATTCAATAAACTTTTCTCTTGTTACATCGACCCAATCATGAAAAATTTCTTTAGAGAACATATAGTTACTTATTGGTTATGAATTTAAAAATGTTAATGTATGGTTAGCCTGCAATACAATGTAAAACGAGTTCTAAAGCGCCTTCTTAAACAACCCTGAAAACTCCTGCGGCTTTGTCAGAAATTCAAGGCGCGAGACATTCTTTACAAGGCGGTACATTGGCTCTTTTTTGCCAAGACCGAGAAGGGCGGCGTTCAGTGGCTTGTTTTCTTTTAGTGCGCCTTCTGTGTGGATATATTTTGGATTTTTTATTATGCCTTCAGGGGTGAAAAAGTACGCGCACCCTCCGAACTCGTGCAGTGGGCCGTAGACTGACTTGAAGTCACGGGCAACCCAGTTCGCGATTACGAGTGTGGTGTTTTCCTCATTCACTGTGATGTG
>JAGLMX010000012.1 GCA_023139785.1 Candidatus Aenigmatarchaeota archaeon
TCAAAGCGCATTCTAATGCGCTCCAAGTCGTTTACAACCTCATCATGCTCTTCACTTAAATGAGCTGCGCAGACATATGGCCTTGATGCGCGCACAAAGGCATGTTCATAGATAACGCTCTCACTTTTATCAGACATATCGCACGCCATAATTTCTGTAAGATCCGAAACAAACTGGTTCATGGCAATCTTGACTTTTTGAGAAATCATCTTGTCAGGAATGTCTTTTTTCATTTCGCGAACAATCGCGGCTGTCGGAAAAACAATGTTATTTGCCATAGTTCTCACACCTGTTTTTCTTTCGCAGCTTTAAAAATATCACACAGCCAAAAAAATTATATATACTCCGAAGGGTAGTATTCATAATAGGAAACATTTTATGGTGGCGATATGAACAAACAAAAAAACGCATTGCAGGAACTCTTTTTACATGACAAGCCCGTAAAAATTCTTATGGGGTTGAGTTCTAATGGCTCCAAGAGCTATGCATCTGTTCTTGCAAAAACCGCGGATTGCACATACTCACACACAGTTAAGATTCTTGATATGTTCAAAAAGCTAGGCCTTGTGCAGTTTGAAAAAAGCGGGCGCGTAAAACACATAAATCTTACCGGCACCGGAGAAGATGTTGCGCAGGATTTTGCTAGTATAACACGCAGATTTACAAAAATCGAGAGCAAATAAGCTAGCACATTCTAAAAAATATTTTATGAAGAAGTTGTACCTCTACTCTCTATGAACAGCAACACCGCTTGGTGTTAGGACAACGAAATCCTCATCTATGCCTGCAATGTCTCCGTTGACAGCAATGCATGTCTTCCTAAGGCGATCAACAGCTCTTTTGAGCTCAGTCATATCTTTTTCCTTAAGGGGTTTTATTCTAACCCATACAATGTGCCCTGCACGAATTTCATTTTGTATTCGCTCAGTGTCCTGAAAGTCAGAAAGCGTCTCGACTTTTATCTTAATTTTTCCGTCTTCTTCATGCTCTTTTGCATCAAGTTCAATATAATCTACACTTTCGGCAATATCATTGCCTTTCATTCTTTGTAAAAAACCTCGTATGGGCATTCAAATCACCTTTTATTTAAAAATATGCCATCGGCAATATCCAATTACACAGGGGGATATATAAACTTATTCCCTGTGTGTTACTCGTCTGCCTGAGCTGCTTCAAGAATGCTTATTACATTCCAGACCTCTGTGCGAAGATGAGATGGTATGTTCGGGTCGCTGCTTGCTTCTTCCAGCATGCTGACAGCAGTGCTAAGCTTCACAGTACTGCTATGTTCTGAATCTTTTAATAGATTAAGGACTTCCTCTATGACGGCTCTTATGTTTTTAGGGATTCGCCTTTCCTGATAAAGTTCTTCAACAATGGAGGTTATTTCCTCAATTTTATCCATAGTTCCACCTTTAAGAATAAGATTGTGGTTATAGTTTGCAGCATAATTTTATATATGTCAACCGAAAAGCCAAAATCAGCTATCTTAGCCTGAGTGCATCAAGGTTGCGCGGCACAATCGTCTCAACGCGCTGTAGTTTGTGGAGTGTTGATGCCAGATTCATGGATTTGGACGGCTCACCGTGACCTATAATTATTCGCTCTGGCCTTGCCCGTATTTTGGAGATATAATTTATCAACTGGTTTCTGTCAGAGTGCCCTGAAAAGCCTTCAACTGTTGCGATATTTGCTTCAATTTTAAGAAGCTTCTGGGTACCGTTTCCCCCCGGAAATGGTACATCACGCCATCCTTTTTGTATGCGCGAGCCAAGTGTGCCCTCTGCCTGATAGCCGATGAATATGAGTGTGTTTTTCTTGTCTCCTGCCAGATGCCGCAGGTACTCCATAATAGGCCCTCCTGTAATCATGCCGGATGTAGTAAGTATGACGGAAGGCTCTTTTTCATCAATCACATTTTTTCTTTCAGTCATGCCGCTTACACGGTGGAATATCTCTGAGTTGAATGGATTGTTGTTCATATGAAATATCTGTCTTTGCAGGTATCGCGAAAGGTACTCAGGATATGTTGTGTGTATGGCGGTTGCATTCCAAATCATGCCGTCAAGATATACAGGAACATTCAGAAGACCCTGTTGATGAGCCTCTGCAAGAACCATCATCGCCTCTTGCGCGCGCCCAACAGAAAATGCAGGAATCACTACTTTGCCTCCGGTCTTTATTGTCTTATTGATTGTATCAATAAGGTTTGCGTCAGCATCCCGTTTTGGAGGTATGATGTCATGCGCTCCCCCGTATGTGGATTCAATCATCATAGTTTCAATCCTGGAAAAATTAGTGAATGCTGGCTCAAGAAGCTTTGACGGGCCGAATTTGAGGTCACTTGTGTAAAGAAGATTGTGCAGGCCTTCGCCTATGTGAATGTGCGATAATGCAGAGCCCAATATATGTCCTGCGTTCTGAAATGTAAGGCGCATGTCCGGAGTTATGTCACACACTTCATTGAAATCAAGAGTAACAGAATGTTTAATAGCGCTTTTCACGCCGGAAGATGTGTAAGGGGATTTTTTGCCTTCACGCTGGACAACATCTATGAAATCAAGTGTTAACATGGTGGTAAGGTCTCTGGTAGGCGGTGTGCAATACATAGGTCCTTTAAACCCGTATTCATAAAGATAAGGGGCAAACCCTGAGTGGTCAAGGTGTGCATGAGATACGATAATTGCGTCCAGTGCATCAATATCAAACTCAGGAGCATCCACATAAGGATGTGTCTCTATTGGCGACTCAGAATACAGGCCGCAGTCAAGCAACACTTTTGATTCTTTTGTCTGAAGAAGAATGCACGACCTGCCGACTTCCCGAAAGCCGCCAAGGAAAGAAATTCTCACCCAGCCTTCTTTTGAGCCTTTCTTAAGCTGGATTTTTTCTCCTATTTTGTTGAGAAAACTCTTCCTGTATTTTGCCTCTTCATGGACAATTTCGCGCGCGCGGTTTACAATGTTTGAGACAAATAGGGGAACGCGCTGTATTTCAGGGCTCCAGTAAGTTTTTTTCTTTATTTCACGAAGCGTTTCACCAACCTTGCCTATAACAAGCCCTGGTTTTTGCGCGAGAATTATGACTTTGCCAAACTCCGGCTCAAAAAGAACATCTTTGATATTCGCTTCTTCAGGAACAATCTCAAGTATGTGCTTCTTTGCTTCTTCGGGTTCAACAACTATGGATGGGTCTGGCCTTATGTTTACTCTTTTTCGAAACTCCGTTACAAGCTCTTTTATTTCTGGAGCGCCTTCAACAAAAAATTTCCTGTTTTTTGTGTAGAAGACAATTTCAGAACCTTCATAGCAGGTTTTTGTTATTTCAAGAGATTTTGGAAGTTTTTTCTTTATTTCTTCAAGTGTCATAGATATGCCTACATTAATCTTCGTAGCCTTGTTTTGTTGAATCAGTAGAAACCGACGTTTAAATGCTCTGCATGAACTTGGAAAACACACAAAGGCAGGGACTTAACAACAATGTCTAGGATAGCAATTTCTTCATTTCTGTTTCCGGAATCCACTTAATGCCGTCTTTGGTGATTGTTGCAATATCAACAGAAAGCCCGCCCGAATAAACATCTCGCTCTCGAGCTGCTTTTATAGCACGGGCAACAAGTTTCATGCCGCCTTCAACTGTGAGATTGCTCCTGTATGAATCTTCAAGTACGCCAAGCGCAATAGGTGAGCCGGAACCTGTAAATGTGTAGTCATCTTCTTTCATGACAGCTCCGTCAAGAGTTACAGAATAAACTTCAGAACCGCGTTCATCTACGCCGCCAACTATTAGCTGAACAAGCTCAGGCACAAAACTTTTATATGATGTGCGAAGCAGCATCCCAAGAAGTGATGCCGCAGCTTTTGTTGTAATTGGGCCTTCCTGCATTTCATAAATCTGAACTTCTGCTTTAAGAAGCCTTGTAACTGCTTGTGCATCTCCGACAGAGCCTGCAATTGTGAGTCCAATCATATTGGTTATTTCAAAAACTTTTTTTGCTTTTTTTGAAGCAACAAGGTTTCCCATGGTTGCTTTTTGGTCTGCGGCAAGAACGACGCCGTCTGTACATGATAATGCTACTGTTGTGGTTCCGGTTTTCATTTTTTCGATTTCAATCACCAACTTGAGAGATTTTTATCTAGAATCAGTTGCTTTTTGTTAAGTGCAAATCTTTAAAAGTATTACGTTGGGCTAAAGTTGAAATACTTTTAAACTCGGAAGCGAATATATTTTATGGTCGATACGACTCCGGTGCTTTTTGGGTTTCTGTGGCTTATAGCAGCTGCGGCGACATTTATTTACGCAGTACGGATTCCAGGAAAATTATTAACCTATGTGTCAATAGGACTTGTTGCTGCAAGTATAATAGCATTTATGGGGGCCGGCGTTATTATGCAGGTTGTACTTGGACTCCATATTTTTCTAATTGCGATTGTTCTTGGGGAAATAGGGCCAAGCGACCTTTTCTGGCTATATTTCATAATATCTTTTGTTATATTCGCGGCATGGTATTATCTGCGTTAATGAATGCTCCCACCGGGATATTCAGACACAAAACATTTTTTGCTTATGCGCCCTTTGAACCCGAGCTCCCGGCTTGAAAGGCCGGTGTCCTTGCCAGACTAGACTATGGGAGCGTTTTTAATGAGTGAGCCCAAAATTGGCACGCTCGCATCAATTTTGGTACGAACCATTAAAAAGCCCGAAAAGCCTCATCAATTAAATCAAAGGATTTTCGAGAACCTCCGACCTGAACCAATATGTGCTGTCGGAGGGTTCCTAACAACCCGCACACTCACTTGCAAAATAAATCGAAAAGCCATGCCCTTGTGCTCTAAAATTCGTCCACAAGCCTGAATGAAATTATTCAAGTCAAATCCTTATAAAAGAATATCCACGACACACACAAGAAAAAGCCCCCGATTAATCAGGGTTCTTCTTTCTCTTCACTCAAAGGCATTTCATCTTCAGCGCCTTCAGGCACTGTTTTTTCAGCATCCACATATGGCTCGCTTTCAACAGGCGCTACCTGAATCTCTGCTTCAACTACCTCTTCATCCTCTTTTGGGACAAATCTCTTCTTGAATTTAGAGATATCCAGTATAAGCTCCCTTTGTGTTATAAACATGTTTCTGCAACAGTAGCTTTTCACACCAAGGTCGTCAAGCACTTTCTTTGCATCTTTACCTTCTAAGACCGCATTATTGTAATCGTCCCACTTACTTGAAATGGGGCGCCCGCATGTGATGCATCGTATGGGTATTATCATTTAATCACCTTTATCTCTTGCTCAACTGCCTCTTTCTTCGGGCACCTTTGCTTGAGCGCGAACATTTGTGTGGTTCTGTTCTTCTTGGATCATACACCAGAAGCGACCTGTCATATGTGATAAACTTTTGGCGAAGCTCTTTTTTGTTCTTCACCCATTCAACAAGCCCGCGCGCAATCGCCTGCCTTGCAGCTTCTGTTTGGGAGTTTATACCCCCTCCGATAACATTTACCGTAATATCAATTGTTCCGGTTATTTCGTTTCCGGCAATCATAAATGGTTCTGAGATTTTCATGCGCAAGAGTTCCGGCATTATTGTGCTGAGGGCTTTTTTGTTTATTCGAACCACGCCTTTTCCTTCGCGAAGGTGCGCGCGCGCAACTGCTTTCTTTCTCTTCCCGACAGTACTTAATGTCTTAACCTTCTTTGCATCAGGTTTCTTTTCAACTACTTTAGCATCTTCTTTTTTATCAGGCATTTTACCACTTAGCTCCAAGCCATTTACTTATTTCTTCAACATAAATATATTTCGGGTCTTTCAGGCTGCTTGCCTTTATGTCTTTTAGTTCCGTAACATCTCCTTTAATATCTGCCGGCTTTCCGATGAAAGCTTTAACTCTTTTATATGCATCAAGCCCGCTTGTCTTTCTTATTGGGAGCATTCCGCGCACAACACGCCTTACGAGGCGGTCAGGCATTCGTGGATAAAACGGGCCCTTTATTTGATCCCCGACATCGCGCTTGAACTTGAATCGTGCAAGCACAACCTTGCGCGAGCCTGTAACAATTGCCTTTTCAGCGTTTATAATCATAACCTCTTCTCCCAAAAGAGCTTTTTTTGCAGCAACTACTGCCATTCTTCCAAGAATTGTGTCTGTTGCATCTATAATCATTAAAATCACGCCATTATTTTTACTTTGCTTCCTTTAGGGTATTTTTTTGCAGCATCAAGTATGCCCAGGTATTTTCCTCCGGCACCTTCAATTTTCTTTTTTGCATCGTCAGATACATATAATGATGAAACAGTTACCTTTTTTGAGATAATGCCTTGTCCAAGGAGTTTTCCGGGAATAACAACAACATCGCCGTCCTTGCAGTATTTTTCAATCTTTTCAGTATTTACAACAGGGCGTAGTCGTGTGGACTTTCCAAGGCGCAAAGCTACATCTTTCCAGATTTCGGCACTTTCCTTTTTTGCATGCTTTCTAAGTGCACTCATTATTTTCAATGTTGTAGGGTTTGTTGGTCCTGTTGGTTTCATAATATTTCACGTCTTTTGATATTCTTGTACAAGGATTATTCTGAAAATCCACATTGTTTTTGGTTAGGCTTTTCAGGCTTTACAACTGTTCCGTTCAAAAACAAGGCGAGCACGCCGTTTTTGACTTCACATGCCGTAAATGCAGGGGATGGGAATTTCATCACACGAATTTATGCATGATTTTGAACCCATGAAGGACCTGCGTCCACAGGATCTTAAGTCCTGCCCCGTTGCCAGCTTGGGTACCCCTGCGTAAAAGCCCGAAAAGTTGAACCAATGCACATAGGGAATTTTCGGGATTTTGGCGAATTACTTTAATTCAGCTTCAAACTCTTTTAATTCTTTCTCGAAAACAGATAATGCTTCGAGAACTATTGTCTTGGGATCCAAACCGGATACGGATTCAATTGTAACTATTAGTTTTGACTTGTCGCCGTCAAGTTTCGACGCATCCTCGCTGCAAGCGCCCACAGTTGCTCTGAATTTTTCAACATCAAGTGGGTTTGTTATCTTACCGGCAGTCGATGATATCGATTTAAGTTCTTTCTGGCACTTTTCGCAGTATTTAGATATGTCTGTTTCAGGAGCATACTTGTATCCGACAAGTGCCGGTTGCCAGCGCGCGTGCTCACTCGCAGTGCCCAGTCTTGCTGTAAGTTCAAAATCCACTTCCTGACGGTCAATTATTTTTGCAATAAGTTCTTTTGGATTTTTTGCCGAAACATCTTCATCTGTGAATTTTATATCAGACCCACAAACTGATGTGGTGCCTTTTTTCTTTAAAACACCTTTTACTTCGCAGTTTGCACACCCTTTTCCCTTACAGCTACAATTTTCCCGAAGTTTGTATTTGCCTGCGGGAAACTTAATAGGTACGAGCCCAACTCTGTGGGCAAGCATTTCATCATAAAGTGCTGTTGAGTTTGCAGAGATGTCTATTTTCTCTGCTGCCATGACAGGAACCTTGTTTACGATACATCTTCTAATTGTATTTACAAATGCAGGGCTGGAACCCGTAACTTCAAATACAATTTTGTCATCGCTTTTTTCAAGAAGATTAACATTCATGACTAAAGCCTCCTTCCGCGCCTTCCGCCTTTTTTCCTTGTTGTGTCATGCGGGAGTGGGGTGGTTTCCTCAATTTTTCCTACTCGAAGCCCTGCCTGTATGAGAGCACGCATTGCTGGTTGAGCTCCTTTTCCGGGTGTTTTAAGCTTGTGTCCGCCGGATGCCCTGACCCGAACGTGAACACCTGTTATTCCGCGCTCTTTTGCTTCGTCTGCAGCGCGTCTTGCTGCCTGCATTGCAGGATAAGGCGTTCCCTGTAGCCTGCCTTTATCTGTTATCATGCCTGCGCTACATAGTGAAATTGTTTCCGCGCCGGTTATGTCTGTAATATGAACAATTGTATTGTTTTGTGTGCTGTAAATATTTGCAAGACCCCATCGGTTGACTCTTTCCTGCCGTCTGGGCTGCTGTTGTGTCTCTTCTTTTTTCTCTTCTGCCATGAAATCACTTTACACTGGTTGGAGCTCCGACAACTTCTTTTTCAACAGGAGCCTTTTCTACAGGTTTTTCAGAAGCTTTAGCTTCTTTTTTTTCAACATTTTCTTTTGGCTGTTTCTCAACAGCAACTGCGTCTTTCTTTTCTTCTTTGGATGGTTCTGCCTTTGCCACCACATTTGATTCTTTGGCTTTTTCTACAGGCATTTCACTTGATTTGGGTTCTTTTGTTTTGTCAGCATATTTGAAGTTGGATGTAAGAGCCGAGTTTATTGCAAACTCAATAGAATTCTCATCATCACGTGAAACCAAGTGGCTTGGAGATGTAACCTTTCTGCCTGCAACCGTTATGTGTCCGTGCGTTATGAACTGTCTTGCCTGTTTAAGCGAATTGGCAAGTTTATTTTTTCTGACAATGGTCTGAAGGCGCCTTTCAAGAAGTTCGCCCATTTTCAGTGCAAGAACTCTTTCAAGTGTCGCATCTTTTTCAGTCAAACCCATATCATACATTTTCTTGAGAATAATGGATTCCTTTTCCGGGTTGCCTTCTGCAAAGAGCGTCCTTGCGCGCCTTCTAATTTGCCTTGTAGCGGTTTCTGCACGATGCAGCTCCTGCTTTCTTCGAAGACCGTATGTCTTAAGCACAGTCTGGTCTTCTTCAAGACGCTCTTTGTCCCACGGTCTTCGTGGAGAATCATAATGTTTTTTCATTTTTGCAGGAGATCCCATTAGTACACCTTAATCATTACTTTGCTTTTGCTTTGGATTTATCTTCTTTCTTTTTGCTCACGCCAAGGCTTGCACCGCCTCTAAATGATGAGCGCGTTCTCTGACCGCGTGTCGGCAGCCCTCTTTCGTGGCGTATGCCTCTGTATGCCCTGATTTTTTTCAGGCGGTTAATATCATCACGAAGCGTGATTTGAAGTTCAGCACCAGTCAGATGCTTATCGTCTCCGGAAACATAATCTTTTTGCCTGTTGATTGCCCATGAGGGTATTCCTGCAGCAACAGGATCCTCAATTACTTTTTCAATCTCTTTTATTTTGTCGTCGCTAAGGTCTTTGAGCTTGGTCGCTTCCTTAAGAGCTATGACGTGAAGTATGCATTTTGAAAGAGGATATCCAACACCCCTTACTTTCGAAAGTGCCATGACTATGCTTTTATCCGCATCAAGGTCTGTGCCTGCGATACGCATTATGTTCTCGATATTTTTTGATATTGCCATGATTTCACTTGTTTTATTGCGCTTTACAGAAAAACCACAAAGGACTGATTTATGCCACGACACCGATAGATGCCACGGCGACCTTTGCAGTGCAAAAGCGAATGGGCTATATTGCAGGGTTAAGTTTATAAATGTAGTGAGTGCCGCATAAAGTATAATGGCATCTTTTTTCAGGTTTCGTGTGTTTGGCAGAGTGCAGGGTGTTGGCTTCAGGCCGCGCATATATGTTGAGGCAAAGAAGCGCGCACTGTCCGGTTTTGTGAGAAATGCAGGCTCACACGCAGAGATAGTTGCGAACAA
>JAGLMX010000120.1 GCA_023139785.1 Candidatus Aenigmatarchaeota archaeon
CAGGTCAGCCTTTCAAAAGAGTCTGCAGAACGCTTTGCAAAAATCACAAAGAATATTGCCGATGAAAAAAACTCAGGGCTTGGAAAAAGATATCTTGCATCAGACCTGAATCTTTATCTTGATGACGCCCAGGTAAATTCCCTGAAAATTGCTTCAAGCACACGGGGCCTTGTACTCACCCAACCATTAATCAGCGGTCCGGGCGAAACAAAAGAAGAAGCACTTGATGAAATGAAAAGCCTGCAATCAATACTAAAATCAGGCGCACTCCCAACACAAATAGAGATTGTGCATCTTAGCACATTGTCCCCCTCACTTGGAAAAGAGTTTGTATTGGTTTCAATTTATGCCATACTTGCCGCAATTTGCGCAGTCAGTGTCGTCATATTTCTTAGATACCGGGATCCTCGATTTGTGATACCAATCGTCATGACATCCGCAGCAGAGGTATTTCTCATATTCGGCTTCGCAGCACTCGTGCACTGGACAATTGACTTAGCCGCGATAGCAGGCATTATTGCTGCAATAGGCACCGGTGTTGACAGCCAGATACTTATTGTAGATGAAAGCAAGGCAAAAACAAAAGAAATTGTCGGAATGAAGCGCCGCCTTAAAAACGCATTCTTCATCATCTTTGTCTCGGCAGCAACAACAATCGCTGCAATGTTGCCTCTTCTTTCTGTCGGTGCCGGAAGTGTCCGGGGCTTTGCATTTACAACAATAGTCGGCATGCTCATTGGAGTGTTCCTTACACGCCCTGTATTTGCAAAGGTTATAGAATACTTAAGGCGCACAGAATAAGCTTATTCTACAGCAAATAGGTGTATATATACGCAGAAGGCACATTCTATATATGGATGATTCTGCAGCAGAAAAGATACGCCTTACTGAAAAAGAGGCAGCAGAGAACATAATACACGAGAAGGCACGTCTTGAAAAAGATTTTAATGATTATACTAAAAAAAGCGAAGCTGTCTTTGAAAAGTTTTCTAAAGAGCTTCTGTCGCAAACAGAATCCAAAAAAACGCGCGCCATAAAAGATGCTGAAAAAGAGATTTTAGCGATTCGAAATAAACGAAAAAAAGATATTGTGCGCCTTGAACACTCAGCAAAAAAGAACCTCGACAAAACAGTACGTGCATTTGTGCGTATTGCCGGCAAGTGGAGGACTACGCCATGATACTCTCCCGCCCTGAAAAAATGTATCGCGTCCACATATACGGCATGAAAAAAAACAAAGAGCCAATCATGCATGAAATGCAAAAACAGGGTGCTGTGCACATACGGGAAGTAAAAAAACCTGTTTCAATCGAAACATTCAGAAAAGAGGAAGACGCAATAATACATGACGCTGTAATGAACACAGAGCGCATAGAGCGAACGAAGTCTCTGTTTTCAAACAACGATTCTTTTCTAAGAGAATTGTTTGAAGAAAAACACAGTATTTTCCGGCTGGCCGGGTACTCTGATAACGAATTCAGAATATGGTCAAACAAGTGTGTTTTACGCATATACAAGGAATATGAATCAATCACATCCATGGAACGGCAGTATGTTTCAGATACAGAAACAATAAAAAAATCTATGCACACTCTTTCACACTTTGTGAACTTTAAAGGAGACCTTGGCGCACTCGGCAAAGGAAAATATTCCTTTAGCGGGCTTGGAAAAACAGCAAACCTCAACAACAAAACTCAAAAGCAACTTTATATTGAAAAAATAAGCGTATCAGAAGACAACGAACAATTCGTTTTTTTCTCAGCCCCTCTTGAAAAAGTAGAGATACTTAAAAAAGATATTGATATTTTTGAGATAAACGAAACAGAAACTGTAACAGAGACACTCGCAAAAAAAGAAGAACAACTTAAAGCCATCAAGAACGCACGCAAGGCACTTGATAAAAAAAAGAAGGCTTTTGAAAAACACAAGCCCCTGCTTCTTGCAATTGAAGAGCGCTGGCAGAACATAAAAGCGCGCGAAGCTGCTGCAAAAAACCTTGATGAAACAGAGCACACAGTATCTCTTGAGGGCTGGGTGCCCAAAAGTGCTCTTGAGTCCACAGCGAACATGCAAGGTGCCGTAGTATATTTTTCTGAAGAAAAAGAATTTGCCCCGACAAAACTCAATAACCCAAAGCTTGCAAAACCATATGAGTTTCTCACAACAAACTATTCTATCCCCAAGTACAAAGATGTAGACCCCACGGTTTTTGTCGCCATTTCATTCACGCTTTTCTTCGGTTTCATGTTTATGGATATTGCATACAGCCTCATGCTGTTTGCACTTTCAGTAGCCCTTATTCAGAAGGGCACAAAATCCATAAAAAATATTGGGCACATTCTTCTTTTAGGCTCTGTGTCAGGCGCAATCTTTGGTGTTCTCAGTGGAAGCATCTTTGGGAACCTTATCAGTTTCAGCTCATATTTCAATGTTTTCACAAATCCATTCTCACTCATCACATTTTCCATCATGCTGGGCATTGTCCACATCAACATCGGGCTTCTGACAAAAATCCATGAAAGCGTGCGCAATAAAAACAGCGCCCTGCTAAAAGACGCCATCTCCTGGGTGGGCTTGGAAAGCGGAGCTGCCTTGCTTGTTGTCGCAGCACTATTTCATCAAAAATATTTCGCAATTCCCGCCCTATTATTTATTGTGTCAGGAGTAGTATTTCGCGCCAAAGATGGTGTGGTCGGCGTCATCAAATCAATTGATTTTTTCAGTAATTTTTTATCATATATGCGCTTAATGGCTCTTGCTGTCGTGACTGGTTGGCTTGCATTTGCAGTAAACCTTGTCGCAAAGCTGGTTTCAGATGTGTCGCTCGTCTTGGCAGCAGCCATCTTTGCAGCCGGGCATATTTCAAACTTCGCGCTCAATATAGTAAGTTCCGGCATGCATGCGCTCAGGCTTAATTATGTTGAATTTTTCGGAACATTTTACGACGGCGGTGGTGTAGAATACTTGCCGCTTGTGTCAAAAAACAAGTTTCATAAAACAATCTAGAGGTGATGTATTGTGGTAGTTG
>JAGLMX010000121.1 GCA_023139785.1 Candidatus Aenigmatarchaeota archaeon
TGCAAATGAGGCTCTTTACTGCTTAGGCAGAAGGGGTATTTCTTGGTGAACTGCTTAAAAAACGCGCGGATTGTTATGCAGCTTAATATAAGAAAACGGCTAAGTGAGTACCTTCGTGTGCTTAAAATCACAAAGAAGCCCAATAGTGAAGAGTTTTTGATGTCTGTCAAAGTGACAGGAGCCGGAATGGCAATCATCGGGACAATCGGGCTTTTAATATATTTCGTAGCAGTGTATTCAAAATTATTCAGTTGAGGTGAATTGTGCCATGTCTATATTTGCAATAAGGACAACTGTCGGACGTGAAAAGACAGTGCTGGATTCGCTTGACACAAAAATACGCGTCAAGAACCCCGGAATAAAGGCGCTTATGAGCCCCGGAGAGCTAAAAGGATATTTATTTATTGAAGGCGATGACGAGGATGTCCGCCATATTGCGCAAGGAGTGCCGCATGTGCGCGGCATTGTTGCAAAAGATGTGGAACTAAGCGAAATTGCGCAGTTCTTTGCTGAAAACCAGAAAGAGATAACATTCCATGACGGAGATCTTGTTGAAGTCATCGGAGGTCCTTTCAAGCGTGAAAAGGCAAAAATTGTGCGCCTTGATGAAACAAAGCGCGAGGCAAAAATCGAACTTGTTGAGTCTGCGGTTCCAATACCGATTACAATTAAGCTCGATTTGCTTAAGCCAAGCAGAAATAGTGCATGATGGTGTTTAAATGGCAATAAAAACAATAGATGCTCTTGTTGATGGTGGAAAAGCGACAGCAGGGCCACCTCTTGGTCCATCGCTTGCTCCCCTCAAAATGAATATCGGCGAGATAGTTGCCGCCATAAATGAAAAGACAAAGGCATTTGCAGGAATGAAAGTTCCGATAAAAGTTCTTGTTGACACAGAAGAGAAGACCTATGATATTGAAATCGGAAGCCCGCCTGTATCACAATTGATAAAAAAAGAGGTCAAGCTGGAAAAACTTGCAAAACACGCGGGTTCCGAGCACGTTGCAGACCTTAAGATGGAGCAGGCAATCAAGATTGCACTTATGAAAGAAGAGGTTCTCCTTTCAAAAGACAGGAAAAATATGGTAAAATCTATTGTCGGCACATGCCTTTCCGGCGGTGTTCTTGTGGAAGGCAAAGACCCGCGCGAGGCAATAAAAGATATTGATGCCGGAAAATATGATGATATAATCCGCTCAGGAAAGACTGAGCTTTCTGCAGAAGAACTTAAGGCACTTGAAGAAGAGAAGAAGAAGCTTGCAGCAGAAATAGAAGAAAAGCGGCATGAATATGAGGCTCTTGCAAAGAAGATTATCGCTGAAATGGAAGGAAAAGAGCGAAAAGAGATTGAGAAGAGATTGATAACAGAAAAAATACCCGGAGAAATTATCAAAGACGTCATGCCGCGAGAGGTTGCTCCCTCAGATAAGAAAAAATAATGGTGTAACAAATGCCTAAAGCAATATACGCAATTAAGGAAGCAAAGGAAAAAGGAACCGGAAGAAAATTCACACAGTCAATAGACCTTGTTGTGAGTGTCCGGCACCTTGACCTTAAGAAAGCTGAAAATAAGTTTTCACTTGAGGTTATGCTTCCGTCAGGGCGCGGGAAAAAGGCGCGCGTTGGAGTTATTGGAAGCAATCTGGCCATTAAGGCAAAAGGTGTTGCAGACGTTATTCTTAATGAAAAAGAGTTCGGTGAACTTGAGCGAGACCCAAAAAAAGTCAGGATTTTTTCGCAAAGCGTTGATTTTGTTGTTGCAGAGGCTCCGCTCATGATGCGAATCGGAAAAAGCCTTGGAAAGGTGCTTGGCCCACGCGGCAAGATGCCAAAACCACTTCCCCCACACGCTGACGCAACGCCTGTGATAAACAAGCTTAAAGAGACTGTAAAAGTCTCACTAAAAGAGAATCCTACAATCTCATGCACAATAGGCACGGAAAAAATGTCTGATGATGATTTGCTGAAAAACCTTACTGCACTGCTTAGTTCCCTTGAGAAGAAATTCCCCCTGGGAAAGCAGAACATGAAAGAGGTGCTGGTCAAGGCCACAATGGGTCCTCCAGTAAAAGTTGATTATTAGGGTGTATTACATGGTTTCACAAAAAAAGCAGGACGACGTAAAAGCCATAACAGAAGAGATTAAGAAAAGTCTTGTTGTTGGTATGGTCGATTTATCAGGCCTGCCATCAAAAGAGCTTCAGGAAATCCGAAAGGCACTTCGCGGGACTGCAAAGGTTATTGTAAACAAAAGGACGGTCATTACAAGAGCTGTTGCGTCATGCGGAAAAAAGAATATCAGCAAACTTTCAGAAGTTGATATTCACATACCATCCCTTATTTTGAGTGATGTCAGTGCATTCAAGCTATATAAGCAGATTTCAAAAAGCAAATCAAAGGCATATGCAAAGGCCGGCGATATTGCACCCTATGATATTATTGTCCCTGAAGGCGAAACAAACCTCCCTCCGGGCCCTGCAATAAGTGATCTTCAAAAGGCCGGCGTCAAGTCTGCCATAATGGGAAATAAAATTGTTGTTCGCGAGGACTCCGAGGTTGCAAAAAAAGGATCTGTCATAAGCGACGTTGTTGCAAATGTGCTGCAAAAAGTTGATATTAAGCCCATGGAAATTGGCATGAACCTTGTTGTTGCATATGAAGATGGTTTTGTCTTTAACAAAGAAGTCCTGTCTGTCAGCGAAGAAGAATATATTTCAAACGTGCAAAAAGCATATACAAGCGCATTCAACCTTGCATTCAATACCAACATACTTGTCAAAGAGATTGTACCGCACAAGCTGTTTGATGCCCACACCAAGGCACTTAACCTTGCAATAAACGCAAATATACTGAATAAGGAAACAGTCTCAACAATACTACAAAAAGCAAATATGCAGATGCTCTCGCTTGCAGGCACACTTCCAAAAGAGGCAGGTGGAATTGAAAGCGCGGCACCTGTCGCAGAAGCCCCTAAAGAAGAGAAGAAGAAGAAAGAGGAAAAGGAAGAAAATAAAGAAGA
>JAGLMX010000122.1 GCA_023139785.1 Candidatus Aenigmatarchaeota archaeon
GTAGGCCTTCAAAGCACTGCGCTTCCTGTGCTTGTGATTGTTGCAGCGATGCTTGCATCATACCACTTTGGCGGCGTCTATGGCATTGCAATAGCTGCTGTCGCAATGCTTTCAACAACAGGAATGATTGTTGCAATAGACTCTTACGGGCCTATAACAGACAATGCAGGCGGAATCGCTGAAATGTCAAAGCTTCCTCAGAGTGTCAGAGACATTACTGATGAGCTTGATGCTGTCGGAAACACCACAAAGGCAGTTACAAAGGGCTATGCTATTGGTTCTGCAGCACTGGCAGCACTGGCGCTGTTCGCGTCATATGTGCATGAAGTCGGAATAACTGTTTTCAGCATAAACCACCCATCGGTTCTTGCAGGGCTTTTCCTTGGAGGTATGGTTCCATTCCTTTTCTCTGCATATGCAATGCAGGCTGTAGGAAGGGCTGCTTTTGAAGTTGTCGAAGAAGTGAGGCGACAGTTCCGTGAAATAAAGGGAATTATGAAAGGAACTGCAAAGCCTGAATACGGCAAGTGCGTAGATATTGTAACAAAGGCGGCACTAAGGGAAATGACCATTCCAGCCATTATTGCAATTGCATCCCCTCTTGTTGTAGGATTCGTCCTCGGGCCGCTTGCCCTAGGAGGCTTCCTTGTAGGTATTATCGTAACCGGCCTTCTTTTGGCAATACAAATGACAACCGGCGGTGCTTCGTGGGACAATGCAAAGAAGTATATTGAGACAGGCCACTATGGCGGCAAAAAGTCACTCGCACACACAGCCGCGATTGTCGGTGATACTGTTGGTGACCCGTTCAAGGACACAGCAGGACCGGCACTGAACGCGCTGATAAAGGTCATAAACACCCTTGCACTAATATTTGCCGCAGCAATCGCGGCTCATGGCGGGCTTCTGGTTTTCTAGAGCCCTGCCAAATATTTTTAAGCTGCTAGTGATAACTATCTGTGTTGGTTGTTATGGGACTTAGAGGAATTGCGCGGGATTTTCTTTCACTTTATGTGGGATATAAAGTTATGGGTCTCTGGTTTTTCAATTCAGAATTCAGTTCAGACCTTGGATGGGCAGGATTACTCCTTTTTGTTCTTGCTGTATGGTTTTTGTTTGAGCGCGTTGGAATAATACCGAAGTACTGGTAGAAATAAGAATGTTTAAAAACCAGTCTGCTTATTGGTCTAATAAACGAGGTTATCTGCTTAATGTGTCGAGGTCGCCTAGCCCGGTATACCTTCGCAGGAGAGACAAAAAAAATTTGGGATATGCTCGGTATATCCCACAGATATTGGAATACTCTATGCGTTGGTACGGGATATGGCGCCAGCCTGGAATCATCTCACTTGCTTCGATTGTTCGAAGCTTCTGAAGTTTCCTCAGAAAGCTGGTGTTCGCAAGGACTCGGGAGTTCGAATCTCCCCCTCGACGCCAATTATCTTTCTAATTTCTGGCGAAGCATAAAGAAGCCACAAAATCAAGTTAAATTACAGTTTCAGCTTATGCTTAAACTCTGCTTTCTTTGCCTTGTCAAGCGCCCATGCGTCATCAATAAGCATGTCAGGCACGTCGTTGTCAAGGACAGGATATGCGCGCTTGCACTTTGCGCACGTAATAAACAACCCCTGCTCTTTGACCGCGCCCTTACACTTCGGGCAGGCAAGAATATCCATTAAATCTTTTTTGACTGCCACTTAATCGCACATCCTTGTTTTTAGAAAAATCAGTTTTGCAAGCAATAATACAATGCCGACAATAATCAGGATATCTGCAAACTCCATGCCTGATTTTATTGCGAGGCCGACTGCAATCAATACAACACCGAGCATTATGCCGTGGCCTGTACGCGCGCTGTGCGCAGGCAATCCACTTTCCGCCGCTATTCTTCCAGCCATAACCTACGCCTCCTGTTTCCCCCATGTTTTCGGATAATTAGTTGGATTCAACACAACCCTGTCAACGGATGTAACAATGCCTTTTGCTTTTTTTATCATTTTTGCGGAATCCAGTGATGCTGTGCCAAGCGCAACAAGCTCGCCTTTTAGGCTCAACAATGCAATTTTGTCGCCTTCCCTTATATCTTTTTTAATGCGCAAAACACCGCCAGCATGAAGCGGAGCTCCGTTGCAAACAGAAGAGACAGCAGAGTCTTTGATGACAATCTGGCCTGCGTGGGTTATTGCGTCCTCAAGAGGGCGAACCATGTTTCTAATAGATGATTCGTCATCGTCTTCATGGCAAAACTCATAAGCGTCACGAATCTCGTGCAGGCTGTGTGCGTCTTTCTCAAGAAACATTCCTGCCTTTGTGCGCCTTAGCTCCTGCATGTGCGCGCCCACACCGAGCTTTTTGCCTATGTCTGCGCAAAGTGTCCTTATGTATGTGCCGGCCTCGGTCCCTGCAAGGAATAATGCACTTCGCCCGCTAATTTCAAGAATTTTTATGTAGTGTATCTTTCTGTCACGAAACCTTCGCTTGACACCGCTTTTTACGGGCGGCATCTGAGTTATTGTGCCGACAAACTCATTGATGGCACTGCGAATTTTTTTCGCCTCAACATCTTTGTGTGCATGCATAAGGCAGACATATTCTTTGTCTGAGCGCGCAATCAATGGCAGAACCTTAACGGAATTTCCTATGAAAACAGGAAGAACTCCGGTCACAGCAGGGTCAAGCGTTCCAGGATGCCCGGCCTTATTTACGCCAAACATATCGCGCACCCATGCCGCAACCTGATGCGATGTCGGACCTTTTGGCTTATCCACGATGACAAACCCGTTTTTTATGTACATTTCAATGGATCTTTTGCCTGGGCAGGTTCCGTATTCTGTGTTTGTTTCTGCCTCTTCCTTAACCAGCCATTCACTATTGTCAAAATCAATCATATCATTACTTGGACAGGAAGTACATTTATAAACTTACCTTTCCGTATATTTCTACTCGATAAGGATTACCCGTCCGGAACCTCAAGAACATTGTGCAAATGAGGCTCTTTACTGCTTA
>JAGLMX010000123.1 GCA_023139785.1 Candidatus Aenigmatarchaeota archaeon
TCGCGTCTGCAATACTCGTGCCCGTCAAGAGATATCCTGTCTGTTGTCCTGCCGATTACAGAGCCAATTGTAAAAGATATTGCCTTAAACAGCAGCAGGACGCGAAAGACTTTTATCCCCCCGGCAGTTGATATGCTCATGCCGCCGATAAACATAAGGGCAATAAAAATGAGCTTGACATTATCAGCCATAGCTGAAAAATCCATTGTCGCAAATCCTGTTGTCGTGGATGCGCTCACAACATTGAATGCTATTGTTTCAAGGCCGACAGGGTATGCAGCCTGTACAGCAACAATCCCTGCAAGAATGATGAATACAAATGCAACAAGCTCCTTTGTGATTGCAGACATAAACCTTTTTGAAAATATCCTGTGATGAATAAAGAAACTAATTGCACCCAAAAACATCATGAGTATAAGCAGGCCTCCTGAAGGAAAGAAAGTGTATTTTGACATGTCTGCTGTTGGAGAAAACCCTCCTGTCATAAATGAGCTTAGCACAATAGAGATTGATTCTGCCAGGCCGGCATAATCAAGGGCATAGAACAACCCGGATAAAAGGACTACATACAACACATATATTTCAAGCACAGAGATAAATGATCTCTTTATGCTGTTTGTCGGGCCGCCCACAAGATTTATGGCTCTTGTCAGGTGCTCAAGAGTCTTTCCGCGGTAGAAAAACGCAAGCATTATAAGGACAATTCCAAGACCGCCAACAAGATGTGTAAAGCTCCTGTAAAACACAATCGAGCGCGGCAAAGCGTCAATATTCGATATAAGCGTAAAGCCTGTTGTGGTATATCCTGAAATGCTTTCAAAAAAGCTATTAACAAAGCGCGCACTAAGGCTTGTATCATTAAAGACATTGAGGCAGAAATAAGGTATTGAACCAATGAACCCTAAAACGAAAAAAGTTCCTGTCAAAAGTATGCATGACTGTCGAAAGTCAAGCCACTCGCGAATTGATAGGGCATTTAAAATAAATCCTGTTGAAAAAAACATGAATCCGGTTATAAATAATGCAATGATTGCCTGGGTTTCATTATAGATAAATCCCATCACAATAGGAAATGCTACAAGGATTCCTGCAATCTGGAGAACCAGACCCATATTTGCGAGTACCGGGCGCATATGCATATTTTGGCGAGATGGGGTAATAAAGGTTATAATGAGGGCAATAAATAAAAGTTGATTACAAGAAAGATTTGTCGAAGGCGAAACAATTAATGTTCGTATGCTCAAAGAATATTTTATGGCGGAAAGGTGTTATTCATGTTTGACACAAGTATATTCACTGCCAAACTTTTCTTTAGCTCGCCACCAATTGAAGTGATGGACTCGCCAAAGAAAAGTTTGATCAAAAGAAAAAGTGCTTCGCACGCTTACAGGATGGCAATAATTGGTGATTGGCTATGATTGACACAATAATATTCGCTGCCAAACTTTTCTTTCCTTCGCCAGTTGTTGGTTTGATGGCTCGCAAATAAAAGTTTGATCAAAAGAAAAAGTGCTTCGCACGCTTACAGGATGGCAATAATTGGTGATTGGCTATGATTGACACAATAATATTCGATGCAGACGGAATCGTGCTTGACAGCGAACAGGCATGGGTTAAAGGGACTACTGAGTTTTTGAGGCGAAAAGGATTCATCTATGACAAAGAGCGCCTGATGCCGCTTATGATTGGCGGCTCAGTTGAAGACGGCGTTCGTATTATGCAAAAAGAGTACGGTTTTGGCGGAGATGCAAATGCGCTTGCCAGAGAACGCGTCAGTCTGGTTCGAATGTACTACGAGACCGAATTGGAATTCGTCAAAGGATTTGAAGAATTCTACAGCAAGGTTCAGGGAAAATACAAGACATGCATTGCAACTTCACTGGACAGCGAACTCCTAAAGATTGCCGATAAAAAACTTGGGCTGACAAAAATATTCAACGACAAAATATTCAGCATTGCAGATGTTGGCAATGTTTCAAAGCCTGCACCTGACATATTTCTTTATGTTGCCAAAAAGCTGAATTCAAAGCCACAGAACTGTCTCGTAATCGAGGACAGCCCGCGCGGTGTCAAGGCAGCAAAGAGTGCAGGGATGTTTTGTGTCGCGCTCACAACAACCAATAAGAAAGAGCTGCTTGCAAAAGCGGATATAGTTGTAGACTCGTATCAAAGCATACCAGGGGTTATTTCAGGAAACAACGACCCAAACTCATAAGACTCTGGCATTGTTGTCTGGTCTTCAAGTAATTCATCCAGTATTTCTAAAAAATCATCTCTAAGGCGGACACCGTGTTTTGCTTCGTACGCACGCAGCACTTCATCGCGCAGATAGTATTTTGTTAGTGAACGAGTGCTATCATGGCCAATATATGCAGTTAGCGCGCTTTGTATTTTTCCCATTGAATTGGAAAGCCTTCGATGCCAGTCATCTTTTTTCAGTATTCCGATAGCACCAAGCATGTCTTTATTGGTTACAGGCTCATCCTCACTTGAAAATTCCGCAACATACCGGAGCATACTGATTTTTTTGTCAGTAGGTGTTTCCCCTGCCTCCACGACAGTTGTTATAATATGTTTTAGTTCTTTTTTTGCTTCTTCATAGGGCTGCTCTATGAGGTTTGATGCGCTTTTTAACACAGTTATGTTTAAGTAGTGATTTTTAAATAGGGTTTTGATCCGTCTTTGCGGGCCACAGATTAAACAAATCTGCCTGTGAAGAAAGCGGCATTATATGTCTTAGAATGCAGAGGATTGCAGTTTCAGTTGTACGATTTTATCGTACAACTCAGAACCCTCTTCAGTAAGCTTGGATTTCAAATCAGACCAATATCTTCGGGGTATCGTGCTGTCTGTTAATGCCTCAATAACATCCACAATCGAGAAATACCACTCGTTTTTGTGCCACAGTCTCCTGATATGGTTTCCCTGAAACACAACCAAAGCATCTTTTGAATCCATGATATGCACATTTTAACAAATGAGGGCGAGTACAACATATAAGCAT
>JAGLMX010000124.1 GCA_023139785.1 Candidatus Aenigmatarchaeota archaeon
TTGATTTCTCCGCGCGCCTTAAGATACTCCCGCGCGATTATCCAGTACAGCAGTGCAACAGACTTCTTTCCTTTGTTGTTCCCGGGAATTACAAGGTCAATGAATTTAGGGTCATTGAATGTATCGCAAATCCCGATTATCGGAAGGTTTGCATTATATGCTTCCTGCACTGCCTGCTTGTCTGCAAAAGAGTCAGTTACAATAACCACTTTTGGCTCAAAATAATTCTGTGCATTCGGGTTTGTAAGCATTCCCGGCATAAACCTGCCGTAAACCGCGGTTGCGCCTCCGATTGCTTCTGCAAATTTGACAACAGGCAAGTGCCCGTTTCTTTTTCTGCTAACAGCAAGAATATCTTTTGGCTCATACTGTGACAAAAATTTCGCTGCTGCTGCAAGGCGCTCGTCTATTTTCTGAAGATCGAAAACAGAAAGCTTATCAGGGCGAACTTTGTAGATATATGATTGCATTGCCTTAAGTCTCTGGTTCATTCCAATGTGTATCCCCGCTGAAAGATACATGTTAAGCGGTACCAGCATTTCTCTTGTTCTTGCCATTAATCTCAACTCCGTTTGATTATGTATACAGCAGACCGTAACGCATCCAACAGTAATGGATTGCCTGACCACGTAATGGCTTATTCAAGATAAACCAATCACATAACCAACTAACCAAAATTAGTGCTAACCGGCATTGCCGATGTATCATGCAACTATTGCATGTACTCAACAAATAGAAGCGCGCAAATGTTTTTAAACCTTAGCCATGACCTTGTTTCTGGAATTACTCCATATTCGAAGCAATTTATTCAGTTTTGCAACCCGCATATCTGCCACACCGAATTTCACAAGAGGTATTTCTGCATCAAGTGCCATTCTTGCTATTGTTGTGTCCGTAGTCTCTGCAGACCGATGTGATATTACCGGAACAATTCCGCATTTTTTGCATAGTGCTGTTGACTCAAGAGCATGTGTAACAGAGCCCACCTGATTGGGCTTTACAATCATAGATGATATTGAGTGGCTTTTTATTGCCATTGCAAGGCGCGCTGTATTTGTGACAGTCAAATCATCACCTACAATGAGCACTTTCTTAAGGCGCGACTTAAGCTCTGCAAAGCCCTCGAAATCCTCCTCATGAAGTGGATCCTCTATGTAAAATAAATTGTATTTTTCTGCAATGCTGACAACATACTCTATCTGCTCTTTTGGTGTCCTTGATATGCCTTCCTGTTTATACACGTATTTTTTGTTGTTCCAGAAACCGGATGCTGCCATATCAAGCCCGATTCTGCATCCATTGGCAGATGCTGTCTTAAAAAGATAATCCATCAGCTTTGAAAATTCCACGTCACCTGTAAGAGCACCCTCGTCATTTGTGCCTCGAAAAACATTGTCCTTGATAAGTTTTTTCTTTAGCAGGTGATATATTTTTGACATAACATCTATTGCCTCAGGAAATGTTTTTGCCTCAAGAGGGCTTATCAGAACCTCCTGAATGTCAATACTGCCGCCGTGCGCCCCGCCGCCAAAAACATTGCCTACCGGGTATGGAAAAACAAGCTTCTTTGGCAGGGGTTTTGAATTCCATATACAATTATATGCTGCAAATGAAAGCGCAGTCGCACCGTTTTCACCGATAGAAACCATATTTTTTCCAAGCACCGCATCAATTTTTCCCTGGCTAAGTGGCAATCCAATAAGACACTTGCTTAATGTATTGTTTATGAACTCCACAGCCTTGTCAGCATTAACTGCCTTTGCCTCATGCTTGCCTTTTGATGCCCCTGCAGGGGCAGAGCCAAAAAACCCGTTAAGTTCAGCTTCAACAGTCCATTCTGCCCTACTGTCAAGCACTTTTCTAGCAGAAATAGTTTCAATGTTTTGCATAGTGGTTTTTTGGAACAAATCTATATTAATCTTTTAAAATTGGCTGATTAAGAGAATTCATGAAAAAACATACTAATAAGCTGATTTCCTTGTTTTCAAGCGGGATAGATGCTCCCGTTGCAACACACATCATAATGCAGAGGGGTGCCGAAATTGTGCTGGTACACATGGACAGCCGCTCCTCCATAGACGCGCGCTCGGTTGAGAAAACAAAGAAGCTGGCAGGAATACTCGCAAAAGCAGCAAAAAAAGACATCAAGCTGTATGTTGTGCCCCACAGCAATAGCCAGCAGGAAATTGCTGAAAAATGCCCTCAAAACCTCATGTGTATCCTTTGCAGGCCGCACGATGTACCGCATAGCAGAGGTAATTGCAGAAAAAGAGGGGGCAAACGGGATTGTCACAGGAGAAAACCTCGGTCAGGTAGCTTCGCAGACACTTGACAATCTCTCCGCAGAAGACTGCGCAATAACCCTGCCTGTGCATCGCCCCTTGCTCGGCTTTGATAAGGAAGAAATTATACGGGTTGCAAAAGAACTTGGCACTTATGAGACCTCAACACTTCCGGGTGAGGGGTGTAATATGGCGCCCCGATTCCCAAAAACCCATGCAATTCTTAAGGAACTTGAGGAAGCTGAAAGCAATCTTAATGTGGATGAAATGGTAAAGAGCGCAGTTGAAAAAGCCAAGGTTATTATAATCACGAAATAAGGTATTTTCCTTTAGGACAAACATCTCACACATAAAGCATATATGCAGGAAAAGGCAAATATTGCTATGAAACAGTTCGTACTATTGTTTGCGCTCCTAATAATCACTTGGTTTTCTCTTTCTTTTTCAATCACCCAAAGCGAGGCCATAGCAGCAATAATATCTTCTGCAATAGTCGCATCCTTGTTCAGGGAATTCTCATTTGAGCGCACCGACAACCTTGATGCCCCGCACATCAGGACATTCGTGGCTTTCAAGTTCGCTCTTTTCTTCATAAAAGCAGAAATTGAATCCCATATTGCTGTCGCAAAAGCAGTCGTTACAGGAAACATAAACCCGGCAGTGG
>JAGLMX010000125.1 GCA_023139785.1 Candidatus Aenigmatarchaeota archaeon
TCATTCAGTATATATGTAGAATGAAATATACTGTTTTGCTACTTTTACCCCAACTTCCCATGATATCTGCATTATGCGCTACCAGAATGGTGTATTCATATAGTGTTTAGAACGATACGTTTTACTGAAGCCATGTTTTTTGAGAAGTATTCTATAAAGTATATGAATAGATATAAACTCGAAAAACCAAGAATGTGTGTGATGTTATGCCAAAGGTTCCGAAAAGATATCAAACCACTATTGCTGTGAGACCACTTGAGACTCCTGATTTTGAGTCATTATTGCAGTTATTATACCGAGGAAAAAAGAATCTGGATCTGCCCGAGCACGCCATGAAATTCCTCAAAAACCTGCGCGAGAAGGGAGAAGGAGGTCGTTTTGCGCGCCAGGACTGGGACAAGTACTGTCGGGAGAAGAACCTGTCTAAAACGACCTATTATACCATGATAAACAAGCTTATTGGGGTGGGGCTAATAGAGCCTGTAGAACACGATTTTTACAAGCTTTCGAATCGCTCGGAGAGGTTCTTTTCAGCAATTGCAACGTCTGTGAGCGCGTTTATGGCAAAAAAGAGCCAGTATACGCCAACAAAGGAATCAGAATAGCCAAAAGAGCCTTAAAACAGCACCAAATGTCTAATATTCGCGCCTTTTTGACCGCCATCGAAAGTCATAATTGCCTAGTTTGCCTGTATTCGTGCCCTTTAGGGCACTTTTTCTTTTGATCAAACTTTTCTTTGCGAGCCATCAAACCAAAGGGTGGCGAAGTAAAGAAAAGTTTGAAAGGAACGTTTGTGAGAGTTAAGTGATTTCTTCGCGAAATCACTTTTCTGAAAACATCCCAAAATTCAGCCACCTCTTGAGAAAAATGTTTTTTTTGGTACATTTCGCCCATTTAATATACCATCCACGACAAAAATAGGGGTAAAAACGCAATCATGGTTTTGTAGTCAAGCCCTACGGCTATCGATTTTTTTATATGTTAAAACATATATTTCATTAACTCTTTTTTGTATAAATAGAATACTATTGATATATTGAGATATTTTATCATACTCATACTGAGATATTGACATAAACACACAAAAACATATTATTTTTACATGCAAATGTGAGTGTTAATTGTGTTGAGATATTGAGGCATCTTGTGATTGAGATATAATCATAGTTATATGATGACATAGATTGAATGTAATAATATATAGATAGCCTGGCAAAAGAGAGTGTCTGGTGTGAACCATGAATGAATATATTTTGCTGCTTCTGCAATCGCTTTGGCTGATACTGCCGGCATATGTTGCGAATCCGGTTCCGGTGGTTGCCGGCGGAAAGGCGCCGGTGGACTTTGGCAGGAAATTTTCTGACGGGAGACCCATACTCGGACCGGGGAAGACGTGGAAAGGGTGCGCTGCCGGTATAACAGCAGGGACGCTTGTCGCGTGCATCCAGATACTTGTTGGTGAGCACTACGGGCTTTCGAGCCAGTATGGATTTGTTGAGATGAGTGTGACTCTTGGGGTTCTTTTGAGTACCGGGGCTATTGTGGGGGACTTGGTTGAGAGCTTTTTCAAGAGGAGAATTGGATTCAAACGGGGGCAAAACCTGTTTCTTGCAGACCAGCTGGATTTCCTGATAGGTGCGCTTTTGTTTGCATCACTTGAAGTAAAGATAAGTATTCCTGTGTTGATAGTGCTTTTTGTGCTGACTCCGACCATACATCGCCTGGCAAACATTTTCGCATACAAGCGCGGCCTTAAAAGTGTGCCGTGGTAGGGGAAGCCTTTATTTTTGTGAGATTTATGACGCTTTTTCATGTGCTTGCAGTTGGTGAAGTTGTATTATCCGGTGCGGCAGGGTATTTTTTTGCAGGGATGTCGTGGGAGTCAGGGGTTTTGTTCCTGTTTGCAGCACTTGTTGCCAACATACGAGCAGGGAAGCTGGCTAAAAAGAAGCAGAACTCTTTTGTGGGCATAATTAATCGCATATCAGATACACTTATCTTTACAGGGGTTGCAGTCGGAACGCGCGGGTTTCTTGCGCCCGGCCTGTTTGTACTTTTCCTTGTGGTGTTTGTGCCGCACATAACATGCAAGATTCGTGAGCTTCGCGGGCAGGACAGCAAAGATGTTCTTAGAAAATACAGGATTTATGCGCTTATGCTTGCAGGACTTTTGGAAACTGTATGCTTTGGCGCGATATATGCGGGTCTGGGCGCTATAATCGGGCTTATTCTGATGGAATTTGTGAGTGTTTTGAGGGGGAAGAAGTAATCTTTCTAATAAGTTATGCGAAACGATTCCTAAAAAACCGCACCACTCGCCTCAAATACCACTGCACTGCCTTCCACACAGGCAATGTATTCCCATACACTTCTGTCTTTCCTGATTTAACTGCTTCAAGAACTGCTTTGACTGTTTTTGCCTTTGCATCGACAATAGTGTAGGCATTGCCGACCTCTTCAGGCATGTGAGCATCGCTTCCGGCTATTGCGGGCAGGCCGCGCGCCTCTGCTACACGCTTTGCTTTTTTGTTGCTGTAGTACGTGCGCGAGTTGAATATCTCGACAGCATCAAGGTCCAGCTTTTCTGTCAGGCTGCGAATGCATAGTGGATGCAGGACAAGAGAGTAGGGGTGCGCTGCTGCAACGAGTGCGCTCTCTTTGTGCATTAGTTCAACAAGCTTTTTTGCAGGTATTTTTTTTGGGAAGCTTTTTGAGACATTGTATGCAAGAATGTCGCCTTCTTTTGCTTTTACTTCAATCCCGGGGATTACAAGAATGTTGTGTTTTTTTCCAAGGGCGATAATCTCTTTGTGGGCAAGAACTGTGTTGTGGTCTGTTATTGCAATGCCAT
>JAGLMX010000126.1 GCA_023139785.1 Candidatus Aenigmatarchaeota archaeon
CACTGGATACGAAAAGAAAAAATCAGGATTTAGAGCCCAGCCCATTAGGTTTCGTAAGGAACCGCAATGTTTATTGCGCCCTGCAAATCTAAGCCTGTCGGGACGGGCTCTTGACATTCATATATTCTGCAACATATTGCGCAAATTCATCAAAGTCACCAAGATTTTCCTGCAGGAATTCGTGCATCCTTTTAAGGTCTATTTTGTCATACGCATGCACAAGAATATTTCGAAATCCCGCTGCCGGAGCAAGTCTTTTTGCAAATTCCTGCGGCAGGACACCTGCTTTTGCAAGCACAAGTATAACACCTTTGTATGTATCCGGCTTTTTCATTTTTTTTTCAGAAATTATTATTTCACAAACACTGATTATGGCCTCAAGAGATAATTCAAGATATCTTTCTATTGCTCCGCGCAGCATAGGATTTGCAGCCACCTCTTCAAAAGAATGTTTTTGATACTCTTCAAGCAAATCCAGATATTCCTTCATTGCCTCAAGCTTGGAGTTTATTTGCTCATTTGTCATGCAAGACCACCCTCCGCAATTCGTGACAGCGCCTTTTTCGCATGCAAATCAAAATAATATTTCATGTCGCGATACTCCTGCATTATCCGCACCTCAAAAGCAACTCTCTCTGTTTCAGATTCTGCAAGAACCACTCCTTCCTTTATAGCATTGTGTTTCAAAAGAAGTGAAGCATCATTAAGCACAACAACATCAACCTTGTCTGTGCCAAGAATCTCTGTTACATCACTAATAATCTTAAGCTGTATCCGAAAGCGCTCTTTCCCGGAAAGTCTTTTGTCGAGAAGTATGGCTACATCTATGTCGCTCAACGGGCCTGTATCACCACGCGCGTGAGATCCAAAAAGATACGCAGCCCGCACATCCTTTTTTTCTCTAAAAAATGCTGAAAGCCTTTTAATAATCTCCATAAGAATATATGTCCTGTGCCAATTAAATAGGTTTTGACATGTCTTTTATATCAAAAGCAAAAAAAGCAAGCAGCCTGCCGCCAAAGTTCGTGGCACATGAAATTGCACGGCGCGCGAAAAAACACGTCATGCACAAAGCCAGAAAAATAAAGTATTCTTTTAGCCTGCCAAAAATGAGCGATTCAGAACTTCTTAAAAAAACAAGAGAACCTTCACTAAAGGAGGTCATCACAAAAATAGAGTCAAATGACTGGTTTTTCTTCTCTGAAAAAGACATCATAAAGACACTAAAAAAACACCCCGATGAAAAAAACAAAACAATAACAAATACCGAAAGTGTACTCAGACACGAATTCGCCCTCCTTGGAAGCAAAAAGACCAATATTGGAAAAGAAATCCCCTGGAACAAAGATTTCGTTTCAGGAAAATCGTGGGACAACAAATACTACAAAGACATCAAAACCGTGCGCTTTGACGGCTCTGACGTAAAAATCCCCTGGGAACTCTCACGCTGCCAGCACTTCATCACTCTTGGGAAAGCGTACTGGCACACAAATGATGAAAAATATGCAAAGGAATTTGCAGATGAACTTGAGGACTGGATAGAAAAAAATCCAATTGATTTCTCGGCAAACTGGACAACCTCAATGGAGGTCGCAATCCGCGCAGCCAACTGGATTTGGGGATACTATTTCTTCAGAAATTCAAAAGCATTTTCAGAAAAACTCAAAATAAAGATGTTCAAGAGCCTCCATTTTCATGCAAGGCACATTGAGGAAAACCTGGAATACAACAGCATATACAGCGGCAACCACTATTTTTCAAACGGAATAGGGCTTCTGTACATAGGGCTTTTCATGGAACCCTTCAAAGAAAGCAAACAATGGAAAGACAAAGGAATTGAAATTGTTCTTGACTCCATGAAAAACCAGATTCTTGCAGACGGCGTTGACTTCGAGAAATCAACAGCATACCACCGCCTTGTGTCTGACTTCGCGATTCACACGCACATTCTCTGCAAGAAAAACAAAATACCTCTGCCGGCCTGGTTTGACAAAAAACTCATTAAGATGCTGGACTTTATCGCACACTACACAAAGCCAGACGGCACAGCACCCATGATAGGCGACGCAGATGACGGGCGCCTCGTTATCCTTGAAGAAAATAAAGACCTGAATGACCACAGGCATCATCTTTCAACAGGAGCCGTCCTTTTCAAAAACAGCATTTTCAAAAAGCAGGCAGGAAAATTCCATGAAGAGTCATTATGGCTCCTTGGCACTGAAGGCAAAAAACAATTTCAAAAACAAAAATCAGAAGAGCTAAAATCAAAGGGATTTCACGATGGCGGCTTTTTCATTTCAAGAAACAAAAACAATTATCTTTTTGCTGATTGCGGCGGCATTGGACTCAAAGGGCTCGGAGGCCACGGGCACAACGACACACTGAGTTTTGAGCTTTTTGCCGGAGACAAGACATTCATAACAGATTCAGGGACATATACGTACAGCAGGGATTGTGTAGGGCGCGCACGATTCAGAAAAACGTCATCTCATAACACAATCGAAATTGACAATAAGGAAATGGCACCCTTTAGTGTGAATGACTTGTGGCACATAAAAGACATAACCAATGCAAAACTCACTTGCTGGAACCCTAAAAAAGACAGCGACATCTTTGCCGGACAGCACGAAGGATACAAACGCATTGAAAACATCCTTGTAAAAAGAAAAATAACTGCTGAAAAAAAGAAGGGTATCTGGCACATAGAAGACGAAATAACCGGCAACGGAACCCACGACATCGCCCTTTACTTTCATTTTGCGCCAATGCCCCTGACACTTAAAGAAAACATGCTTCGAACCAAAACCAAAGGAACCAACATCTCCCTTGAAATAGAATATCCAAAAGA
>JAGLMX010000127.1 GCA_023139785.1 Candidatus Aenigmatarchaeota archaeon
ACACCCGTAAAATCTTTTTCCCGCTGGTAATTCGCACTACCTACGTCATTAAATTTTGGAAAATTGTAAGCCCAGCCATCTCCGCGTACAAATTTATCGTGGGTATCGTAAGAAGTTCCAATAATTGGTGTATAGCCATTAAATTCCCGTATTTTCTCATGATCCATGAAACACTCTTTCAGACGAACGTCCCGATTTTTGGGCGGATCTGCTGATCGTTTAGTGTGTATATGAAATCCTGCGGGGAATCCATCATACTTGCCGCCCACAATATTATCAAAGTAAAAGTTTCTTGAAAGTTCAATCATATCAAATCACCTCTTTAGTACGAGTTAGTGGCATTACATTACATAAGTATGTTTGTATTATTTTTTTTACAAAAACGCAATAATGTTGTGATATAAATTATTTTATGTAAATAAACTCTATTATCATGTTTACTAAAAAATAAATATCAAGCACGAGGCCCATAAATCACGTTGAAAAAGAAAACATCTGCTCCCGGCAGATCATGTATTTCACAGATTTCAAGTTGAAGACACACAATTAATATACTTCCCCAACTAATTTCTTGTATGGAAAAACTACAGATGCCATACATAAAACGCGCGAAGCGCGCGAAAAACCCTGCTGCGCGCAGCCTGTTTGAACTTATGGCGCGCAAAAAAACCAATCTTTGTGTTGCCGCAGATTTGACGATTGTAGAAAATATTCTTGCGCTTGCAGATGCTATCGGGCCTGAAATTGCGCTTTTCAAGACACATGTTGACATAATCGATGATTTTACCCCTGAGTTCACAGAACAATTGACAAAGCTTGCGGAAAAGCACAGCTTCATGATTTTCGAGGACAGGAAGTTTGCAGATATAGGAAATACTGTGCGCCTGCAATATTCCAAAGGCATATATAAAATAGGTGACTGGGCTGACTTCGTAAATGTGCATATAGTTCCGGGTTCCGGAGTGCTTAAAGGAATAGAGCAGGGCATGACAGAAACAGAATTCGAGTTTCCACGCGGAATAATAATACTTTCACAGATGTCGAGTGCAGGCAATATGGCAACAGGGGACTATATGGCAACTGCTGTCGGGCTCGCGCACGTGTATAAAAAGAGTGTTGCAGGGCATATTGGTAATGGAAGCAATGCAGAGGAACTAAAGAAACTGACTTCTGTATCAGAAGCAGGGCATATTGTCTTTACACCGGGAATAAAACTTGGCTCGCATGGCGACGCCCTTGGACAACAGTACGCCACGCCACAGTCTGCAATCTATGCAGGCTCTGACTGCATAATAGTGGGCCGGGGCATATACGAGGCAGAAAGCGCAGAAAAGGAAGCAAAGAAGTACAGGCAGGCTGCCTGGGGCGCGTATGAGCAGCGAATCAAAGGCAAGTCAAAGTAATCTATGTAAGATTAACCAGATTATTCTTCGTCCTGCACAAACCTTTTTCCTTCTTTCATGCAGTTCTCAGCGCGCGCCAGTTCATACCCGACATATGCCAGATGATCCGGCAGGTTTGCAAGGTTTCTTTTTGCGATCTCACGGTATATTGAGCGCCCGCATTTTCCTCGGAAGATGTGCTTGAGTTTTGCGCCGTTATTTTTGCATGGGATGCCTGCGTAGTATTCTGCGACAAGCTCTTTTTTAGCAGAATCAATGTGAATAAGGAAAAAGCCCGAATCAAGCGCCATGTCAGCTTCGCTATGTTTAGGAACTTTTACTTCAAGAAGTTCGTGCGGGAGCATATGCTAACTTAGACTAAAAGAAATAAAACTTTTTACAGCTTTCTCGTCTTAGAAGTTACACCTGACTTGGACTGCCAGCTGTATGCGCGAATCTTTGCAGTTTTTCCAAAACCACATGCAGAGCAAATCTTGTCTTTTATGTGGTATGAGTGCTTTCCGCAGCGCCTGCAAAGCTCATGCACTTTCTTGTTCCTTTTTCCGAAAGAAGGTTTTCCGTTTCTTGTAGGCATAAAATCACATATTAGTCTGTTGGCGAGGCAAACACAATTGTGTCACCGCGCACCAGCATTTTTCCGTATTTTGTGGTTTTCTCATCATCAGTTACAGATGCGTCCTCAAGCCAGACATTAAGATGGATGTCTACTGCCTTTAGTGTACCTGAGACCTCTTTTTTGTTTTTGAGACATACGACTACGCGCTTTCCTTTTGCCTGATTTAGTACGTCAAGAGGTCGATCCATAAAACCACGTAAGAATAGGAAATAGGTGATAAACCTTTATAAAACAAACGCCGGTGTGCTTGCGCTGAAAAGTAGGCGAAAGCCTTATGAACTTTTATGCACAATAAGAAGTTATAATTTCTTAAAGAACATATTGCGAGGTGCTTTAATGCCTATTTGCGAGATGTGCGGCAAGGAAACAGCAAAAGTGTCCAGAACAAAAATAGAGGGCGGCGTTATCGAAGCATGCAGTAAGTGCGCGTCCTACGGTGAAGTCCTGCCTGAACCGAAAAAAGCAAGGCCAATTCCGTCTTTTAGTGTGCGCAGCGTACGTGTAGAGACGCTTGCGTTTGAGGATGCGGTTGTGTCTGATTTCTCAAAGCGAGTAAAAGATGCGAGAGAGCACCGAAAAATGGATTTCAAGACTCTGGCAGCAAAAATGAATGTCAAGGAACAACTTCTTCACCGCGTAGAGCAGGGGCGCCTTGTGCCTGACTTTGGCTTTGCGAGAAAGATTGAGAGAGCGCTTGGGATAAAGCTTATTGAGAAGGTTGAAGAGCCACTATAATTCGATTTTTTTCTCGGAAAGTTCAACAA
>JAGLMX010000128.1 GCA_023139785.1 Candidatus Aenigmatarchaeota archaeon
TTGCTTATTACAAATTTAAGAGGTATTTTGTATTTTCCGGCAAAGCGGAAGTCGCGCTTGTCGTGCGCGTCACACATTACAATTCCGCTTCCATACATCAGGGCAAAGTTCGCTATATATATAGGTACTTTTTCTTTGTTTGCAGGATTGATTGCATATTTTCCTGTGAAGAAACCTTCTTTTTCCTTTTCTTCATTGACGCGGTCTGCGATTGTTTGTTTTTTCATTTTTCTTACAAAATCTTTTGCGCCTTTTTCGTATTTTGTTCCTTTGACAAGATCTGCAATCATCGGATGCTCCGGTGCAAGTGCGAGAAATGTTACACTGAACACGGTGTCGCATCTTGTTGTAAAAGTTGGAAGTATTGTGTCTGTGCCTTCAAGTTTGAAGTGTATGTCAACTCCATGGCTTTTGCCAATCCAGTTTCTTTGCATGACGCGCACGCGCTTTGGCCACTCTGTTAGGTTGTCAATTTCCTGCAGGAGTTCGTCAGCGTATTTAGTTATTTTGAAGAACCACTGGGATAAATTTTTTTCATCGACTTCTGATTTGCAGCGCCAGCATTTTCCGTTTTCAACCTGCTCGTTGGCAAGGACGGTTTCGCACTTCGGGCACCAGTTGACAGGCGCTTCTTTTTTGTATGCAAGTCCTTTTTCAAGCATCTTAAGGAATATCCACTGGTTCCATTTGTAATAGTCCGGGCGACATGTTGCAACCATCCTGTTCCAGTCGTATGAGAAACCCATTTCGGTCTGCTGGTCTTTCATCATTTTTATTGTGTTGTCGGTCCATGCTTTTGGATGTGCCTTGCCATTTATTGCTGCGTTCTCTGCGGGCATGCCGAAAGAGTCGTAGCCCATTGGATACAAGACATTGAAGCCCTGCATTCTTTTGTAGCGCGCAATAACGTCGCCGATAGAGTAGTTGCGGACATGCCCCATGTGCAGTTTTCCTGAGGGGTATGGAAACATTTCAAGGACATAATATTTTGGCTTTTTGCTCTTCGTGTTTGCGCGAAATGTTTTTTCTTTGTCCCAGCGCTTGTTCCATTTCTCGTCAAGGTTTTTGAAGTTCATGATTTTTTCACCAATACCTAAATGCATGAGCGTTTAACACTATTATATTTATCATCTGGTGGAATAGTTATTGCTTCTGAGGCACCATTGCTGCGTTCAGTTATGGGATAACTAAAAGAACTACCTCCTTCGAGTGTGATGTATAATTGTTTCGGGTCTGTGAGCAGGCATACTTTTTCAGGAACCATTTTACCGAGGCCAAGCTGCGTTGCTCTTTCTGATGCAGCCACATACGCGTCGACAATATCGCCAGTTCCATTTAGTGAACCCGAATCGATACTAATTGGATCCTCCAATGGCTGATACAGCCCTAAAGACTCAAGCTTTTCTTTTTTCAAACACGATTCCATATTAACACCTCTATCAAATAAACACAAAAAAAAACGGAAAAACCCCGAAAAATATTTGTGTGCGCCCTAAAGTACAAGGCGCACTAGTAGCACTACAAAAATAACCAAAGCTGACACTTTCTCTTTCACCGGTTCACGGTTCACGAAAATGTTGCTTGTCGACATAAGTATCACTAAATGAAAAGCGCACGAAAAAAAAACGAAGTTGTTTAACTTTTTGACGTGCGCCTAAAATAGTAGCACGGTCACTAGAAGAATAAGACCCACTGATGCAAACACAAAGTTATGCTTGGAGATATTTACAGAATGTACTTTTCTTATCAGCATTTTTTCTTCGTCGCTCATGGTATCTCACTTCAATAAGATACCTTTTGTTTTTTGAACCTATTTAAATCTTTTTAATACGTCATTTGCCGAAAACAGTGTATGTAAAAAGCGATTTTCTTGAAAAAAGCAGTTAAGCATATAAACATCAACAGCGCAATATCGTGTATTGGTGTACTTCTTATGACGCGAGTTATTGCTGTTAGTTCTGGAAAAGGCGGAGTCGGAAAAACCACAATGACATCTAACCTTGGTGTTGCCCTAAATGACTTCGGTCAGAAAGCAGTTGTTGTTGACACAAATCTCACAACACCAAATCTTGGCTTTCACCTGGGCGTTCCGCTTTACCCAAAAACACTTCATGATGTAATGAAAGGCGAAGCATCTATTGATGACGCTACATATATTCATCCTTCCGGCCTGAAAGTTATTCCTGCGGGAATCTCAATGGCAGACCTTAAGTCAACAAATCCAAAAAATCTTTCAAAGGCTGTGATTAGCCTTGTCGGAGATCACGATGTTGTGCTTCTTGATAGTGCGGCAGGTCTTGGAAAAGAATCTATGGCAGGAATACATGCCGCGGACGAACTTTTGGTTGTTACAAACCCGCAACTTCCTGCAGTGACTGATGCACTTAAGGCAATAAAGGTCTCTGAAGAAGAGGGGACAAAAGTTATCGGGGTTGTACTTAACAAGATTAAGGGAAAGAGTGCAGAGCTTTCAGTTAGTGATGTTGAGGCTTTGCTTGGTTATCCTGTAATTGCGCAGGTTCCTCATGATGACACAATGGTTGAAAGCCTTGCTGCGAAAATGCCTATTGTTGCATATGCCCCCAATGCAAAATCATCTATTGAAATAAAAAAGCTTGCTGCAGCACTGGTTGGCGTGGATTACAAGGCGCCGTCGTGTAGAGGGTCTTCTTTCTTGTCGAAGATTTTCGGATTTCTGAAGTGAGTTAGTTCACACAGTTGTTTTCTATACAGAATCACTAGTTTAGATTTTTCTATATCAGACA